>MABF01000202.1 GCA_002163025.1 'Osedax' symbiont bacterium Rs2_46_30_T18 | reverse complement strand
ATCGCCAATACAATCTTTCTGGCACCGGGTACGGTGAAAAACCATGTGTCCAGCCTACTGGCAAAGCTTAAAACCCGGGACAGAACCCGCGCAGTACTGAAAGCATTAAGTGCAAAAATCATCTGAATAGCTAGTCGAGATGGCAGGTAACAGCCGTGCTATCTAGGTGACTAGAGCCAGCTTTTGCCAGATGATATATTCTCTGGCAAGAGCTGACAGAATTATTAGCCGTAGATTATCGGAAACCAGTCCTCACGCAATCGCTCACCACTGCTCTGGTTAATATTCGGATAGTTGGGGGAGGTATTTCCCGGTCGTTGAATATAGCGAGCATCGTCACCGACTAGTCTAAAGGAGAGAGTGCGACTGTTAGTGTTGACAGTGTTCGCGTTGGCGCCGTGCACAGTCTTAAAATTAAAGGCTACTACGTCACCGGGTTCCACCGCTTCACTGCGAATCAGAAAATCGCCATTATCAATGTCAGGAAGATCCATAAATTGGCTGCTGTCGGTATAAAAATCGGTATTACCAGACCATTTAGTTGGCCTGACTAACTTTGGCCACTTGTGAGATCCGGCAACACATTTTAAAGAGACATGCGCCGATCTGGAGTCCAGCGGAATCCAGAAGCTGACATGTTGTTGTCCCTGGACAAAATAATAGGGCATATCCTGATGCCAGGGGGTAGCAACACCGCTGACCGCGGCTTTGTCTAAGTAGTGGTCGTGGAAAAACTGTACTTGCTGTGAGCCCATTAAGGCAGCGGCGATCTCTGCCATGGGCGAGTGTTCGACAAACTCTTTATATTGGGGAATACGTTGCCAATTGCAAAAATCTTCAAAGAAGCGGCCTTTTTTATCTGCACTTTGATGAGTAATTGCCCGTGAGCTTGGATTGGCAACGTTTTCATCGGCGCCCTGGTTTAAGCTTTTTATCCAGTCGCCAAAGACGCCGCGCAGTACGACGACGCCTTCGTCCTGATACTGAGTTATCTGCTGTGCTGTAATCATCTAATAATAAATCCTTTCACTACTATTTCCACTGTTGCTCAGCGTTGAAACACACATCATAAACATAAATTTATAAAAGTTTAAGCACTGTGTTGTAGCTGCTGATCAACAAACTGCGTATTAAAGTGTTTGCCCAGCAGTGCATGATAGAAACTCTGGTCGTTCAGGGTCCCTAATACTTGCTCTTGTTGCTGCAATATTAAAGGTAAACCGGTGTGGTATTTAATTTCAATGGCCCTACGCATGCCAATATCCGCAGGAACTACAGTAACTTTGTCAGTTGCCAGCTGCTCGATTGGCATCTCCAGTGGGCAGTGTTGCACTTGGCAAGGCTGCTCGGCAATCGTCACTTTGTGCAATTGCTGTTGGCTATTAACAAAAAGCTTAACTTGTTGTTGCCGGTCGATACACTGGCCGAAGGTTGCGCTGCTATCAGTTGTCAATGGGTCCATTAGTGAACTGCCTTTGAGCACGTTTAGCGGGTTGGTATGGGCGACAAAGTCTTGCACGTAGGCATTGGCCGGGTTCAGTACTATGTTTTCCGGAGTATCGTACTGAATAATTTGAGCCGATTCCATAATGCCGATTTTACTGCCTATCTTCAGCGCTTCGTCTAAATCGTGGCTGACAAATACGATGGTCTTTTTCATGTTCTGTTGCAGCTCTATCAACTCGTCTTGCAACTGGGTACGGATCAGTGGATCCAGGGCCGAGAAAGGTTCATCCATCAGCAGAATATCGGTGTCCATAGCGAATGCTCTGGCCAGGCCGACCCTCTGTTGCATGCCACCTGATAGCTGGCTGGGAAGTTTTTCAGCCCACTGATCAAGGCCCACCATTTCTAACTGCTGTCGCGCTTTTTGCTGGCGTTCTGCTTTGGGCATCCCCTGCATTTCCAGGCCAAAAGCGACGTTGTCTAAGACACTAAGCCAGGGCATCAGGGCAAAGTTCTGAAACACCATAGAAATGCGATTACTGCGCATGTGCAGTAGTTTTTTGCTGTCACAACTGGCGACGTCAACCATCTGCTCGCCATCTTGCACCAGTAAACTACCGCGGCTGGTGGTGTTTAAACCATTGATGGCGCGTAATAAACTGGATTTTCCGGAACCGGAAAGTCCCATTAATACACAAATTTCTCCCTCGGCTATCTCTATGCTGGCGTTTTGTACACCGACAGTATCACCGGTAATAGCGATGATTTGCTGACGGGTTTTGCCCTCATCTAACAGTGCTAAACTTTTTTCGGTATTGCTGCCAAATATTACATCGACATTGCGAATGCTTATAGCGGACATAATAAGGCCTCTTGATTTAGGATATGGAGTTTAGCTGCTTTACAGATACTAATAGTGCTCATGATTATCCCTCTTCCTTCGCACCCGGCGCTTTGCAGATACGATCGAGGATAATAGCGACTAATACGATTGCCAGTCCAGCCTCAAAGCCCTGAGAGATGTTAACAGTGTTCAGTGCTCTGATGACTGGCTTGCCGAGACCATCGGCGCCGACTAAGGCGGCGATAACTACCATCGACAG
Source organism: 'Osedax' symbiont bacterium Rs2_46_30_T18 (assembly GCA_002163025.1). Taxonomy (GTDB): domain Bacteria; phylum Pseudomonadota; class Gammaproteobacteria; order Pseudomonadales; family Balneatricaceae; genus Rs1. The sequence goes on along the minus strand of MABF01000202.1, from coordinate 6,106 downwards.
CGACAACATGATGCACTGGGTAATCCCCGCCATAATGCTCGGCATAGCCGCAGGTAGCTCTACTTTGTAGAGTAATTTAAAGGGGGTGGCACCGAAGGCGCGGCCAGCTTCTAACAAATCGCCGGGTACTCGGCTGATGCCCAAGTAAGTGAGGCGAATAGGGGCGGCTATGGCAAAGATAATCGTCGAGATTAACCCGGGAACCACTCCCAAACCAAACAGTACTAGGGTGGGAATTAAATAGACGAAAGTGGGGATGGTCTGCATTAAATCCAGAATCGGCCGCATGATAGTGTAAAGCCAGGGCTTGTGTGCGGCCATAATACCAATAGGCACGCCAAACAAAATCGAGATGCTAGTAGCAGTCAACACTAATACAAAGGTCTCTAACATCTCCTGCCAGTAACCTAAGTTGAGAATCAATAAAAGCGCTAGCACTACAAAGATCACTAAAGGGATACTGCGATGTAAAAACCAGGCAACAGCGGCGGTCATTAACATAGGCACAAAAGGCGGCATCCAGATAAAAATATCTACTATGCTCAAAATCAGCCATTCCAGGGAGACTGAGATAGCGTCAAAAATGAAATCGGCGTTGGTGGTAAGCCAATCGACGAAGGCCTCCATCCAGCTGCCAAGAGGAATTTTATTGTCAGTGATCCAGTTCATGCAAGTGCCTAATATTATTATATTAACGATTGGTAGGAAAGGTGGTGATAGCCTGTGGCCACAGAGGAAGCTGGCGACGCAATAACTGCGCCGCCAGAGTATGGCTATTACATTTCTAAGCTGGCTTTCACCGCTTTGAGCGCATCGCCACCGTCTTTAGTGGTAACGCCTTTCAACCAGCTGTCTAATACACCTTGGTTGCTTTGCAGCCAAGTTTTAGCGGCTACAGCAGGTTTCTTGCCGTCATCTAAAATAGCACCCATGATTTCATTTTCCATCTCTAAGCTAAAGCTCAGGTTCTGTACCAGTTGACCGACGTTAGGGCAGTCCTGTACGTAGCCTTTGCGCACGTTAGTGAAAACGCTGGCTCCGCCATAATTAGGACCGAAGTAATCGTCGCCACCTGACAGGTATTCCATGTCGATATTGGCGTTCATAGGGTGTGGAGCCCAGCCCAGAAAGGCTACCCACTGCTCGCGTTTAGCGGCGCGGCTAACTTGAGAAATCATTCCCGCTTCACTGGATTCAACCAATTTGAAGCCTTTAAGATCAAAGGCGTTTTTGTCGATCATGTCCTGGATTAAGCGGTTGCCATCATTACCGGGCTCGATACCGTAGATCTTGCCTTTGAAGTTGTCTTTATACTTAGCCAGATCGGCAAAACTTTTTACCCCACCATCAAATACGTATTTAGGTACAGCCAAAGTGTATTTAGCCCCTACCAGGTTGGCACGTACTGTCTCTACAGTGCCGGCTTCACGGTACTTGGCAATATCGGCTTCCATGGTTGGCATCCAGTTACCGAGGAATATATCGATGTCATTGTTTGCCAGCGAAGTATAAGTAACAGGTACAGATAACAGCTGCGTGGAAGTTTGGTAACCCAGCGCGCTGACGATTTCAGATGCAACTGCAGTAGTAGCGGTGATGTCTGTCCAGCCGACATCGGAGAAGCGTACTTTGTCACATTGACCGGCAAATGCGCCAGCACTAAACAAGCTCAATGTCAGAGCTGTTGCTCCGATAAGTTTTTTGCGGTTGGATTTTTTATGCTGCGTAGTCATGAGTATTTCCTTTTTTATTAGGCTTACAAATACTTGCAAGATTTTGGTTTTCTCTGCTTACTTTAATCAGGCCGCTAATCACAATTAATTACCGGCCGTTTTTCAAATTGATTGTATTTCAGCGGCGCTTCTTTTTGCTGTTGATAAACGTTGTTGCTCTCGCCAGTTGCTATCTATCCACACTGGCGCCTCATCTGCGCAAAGCGCGCCGATACCTAAGATCATGTCCGCGGCTTTTTCAGCGACCATTATGGTCGGAGCGTTTAAATTACCGTTAGTTATTGTCGGGAATACCGATGAGTCGACAACTCGTAACTGGTTAATACCGCGTACTTGGCACTGGCTGTTTAGCACGGCCATGGGATCATCATCGGCACCGATTTTACAGGTACAAGAGGGGTGGTAGGCGCTCTCGACGTTTTCCTTCACCCAAGTGTCGATCTGCTGATCGCTTTGAATGCTGGCAGCGGGCTGAATCAGCTCACCGCGAAATTCATCCAGGGCCGGTTGGCTAAGAATTTCCCGGGTCAGGCGAATACAGGCGCGCCAGTCTTTTCGATCCTGCTCAGTGCTGAGGTAGTTAAAAATTATATTCGGCTTGTCCATTGGGTCGTTGGAATTGATCCAGACCCGGCCGCGACTAGTCGGTTTGTTCGGGCCAACGTGTACCTGATAACCGTGGCCGTCAATTGCCTTACCGCCGTCATAACGCATAGCTGCAGGTAGAAAATGAAACTGGATATCTGGCCATTCAACTCCAGCTCTAGACCTGATGAAACCGCAGGACTCGAAGTGGTTGGTTGCTCCTAAACCACTCTTAAACAGCAGCCAGCGACTACCTATCAGACCTTTACTGATTAAATCTAACTTGCCATTTAAGGTAATAGGCTGTTTGCAGCTGTACTGATAGTAGACTTCCAAGTGGTCCTGTAAGTTCTCTCCCACTCCGGGCAGCTCCTGCACAAGCTCTACTCCAGCCTCTTTTAGCACTTGTTTCGGACCGATGCCGGACAGTTGTAATAATTGCGGTGAGCCTATGGAACCGGCACTGATGATCACTTCTGTGTTGGCTACAGCCGCCAATATCTTTCCGCCTTTTTGGTACTCGATGCCCCGGGCTGTTTTTCCATCCAACAATATTTTTCGACAGATTACTTTACTGACCAGTGTTAAATTGGCGCGACGCATCGCCCGGCGTAGATAGGCATTGCTGGTGGAGGCCCGCACCCCGGCATTGACAGTCATGTGCATAGGGCCAAAGCCCTCTTGCCGGTAGCCGTTGTAATCTTTGGTTTGCGGGTAGCCCGCCTCAACACCTGCATTAATAAATGCCTGATACAGGGGGCTGGTACTCATCTCATTACCGTTGCAAGTTGCCACGGGCCCGTCGCCACCGCGATATAGATCGGCGCCGCCGCTCCATGTTTCTGCTCTCTTGAAATAGGGCAAACAGTCCTTGTAGCTCCAATTGTGGGCTCCTTGTTGCTGCCACTGATCAAAGTCGCGGGCGTGTCCTCGCACGTACACCATGCCGTTAATAGAGGATGATCCGCCCAGCACTTTGCCCCTGGGGCAATGCAGCACCCGGTTGTCTAATCCCGGCTCCGGTTGTGATTCAAATTGCCAGGCGTACTTCTGACTGTTCATCGGGTAGGAAAGTGCCGTCGGCATCTGGATGAAAATGCTCTTGTCGGTGCCTCCCGCCTCCAGTAGCAAAACTTTATGCTTGCCATCTGCAGTCAGTCTGTCGGCCAGTACACAACCGGCAGAACCGGCTCCTACTATGATGTAGTCGTATTGCTCGGCACTGTTTAATAGGGACATTCGACATCCCCCAGTTCGATATAGACACTTTTAACTTGGCTGTAGGCGTTAAGAGTAGCCAGACCATTTTCCCGGCCTATGCCCGACTGCTTGTAACCGCCCACCGGCATTTGCGCCGGTGAACTGCCCCAGGTATTGATCCAGCAGATGCCGGCTTGTAATTTGGCGATTACCCGGTGAGCACGGGAGAAGTCCCGGGTAAAAATACCCGCCGCTAAACCAAATTCAGTATCATTGGCCCGTGCTAATACTTCCTCCTCGGTCTCAAACTTTAAGATCGACATCACCGGGCCAAAAATCTCATCGGTGACGTTGGGCATAGTATCAGTGCAATCGGCAAATACTGTAGGACGTACAAAGTTACCTTTGTCTAAGCCGTTACTGGTGACTTGCTCGCCGCCGCATACCAGCCTGGCACCGGCTTCTTTGGCTGCTTCGATATAACCTAATACTTTTTGCATATGCGCTTTAGAAATCAGGGCCCCGACTTGAGTATTGGCATCGGTCGGATCGCCGACAATCATTTTTTGCGTACGCGCCTTTATTTTTTCCACAAACTCATCGTAGATGCTGCTGTGGACAAACACACGGGTACCGTTGGTGCATACCTCTCCCTGAGTGTAGAAGTTAGCCAGAAGCGCCCCGGATACCGCATTGTCTAAATTGGCGTCTTCAAAGGCGATAAACGCAGATTTTCCGCCAAGTTCCATCGTCACTTCTTTAAGTGAACTGGCGGCATCCGCCATTACTTTCTTACCGGTACCGCACTCACCTGTGAATGACACTTTGGCGATCCGTGGGTGCCGGGAAAGCGCTTGGCCTACTTTTCCATCCCCTTGTACTACGTTGAATACACCGTCTGGAACGCCCGCCTCAGTGTAAATCTCTGCAAGTTTCAGGACGCTCAATGGCGTTTCTTCGGACGGTTTGAAAATCATTGCATTACCGGCGGCCAGAGCCGGTGCTGATTTCCACATGGCGATTTGAATCGGATAATTCCAGGCACCGATTCCGGCGCAAACCCCCAGTGGTTCCCTGCGGGTATAGAAAAAATTGTTGCCACCTAAGTCTTGTTGTTCACCGCTGATGCTGGTGGCAAGACCGGCGTAATACTCAATCACTTCCGCGCCAGATTCAATATCGACACAGTCTGCTTCCTGGATAGGTTTACCGGTATCTAATACCTCGAGCATGGCCAGTTCGTCGTTGCGCTCTCGCAACAGGGCGACCGCTCGCAACATTATCCGGCCGCGCTCTGTCGGACTCATCGCCGACCAGATAGCAAAACCGCGCTCAGCGCAATCAACTGCTCTGTCTACATCGGCGAGACTCGCCTCTTGTATTTGCGCTAACAACTCTCCAGTGGCTGGGTTGTAGCTGGCGAAAGTGTTGCTGCTGCTGGCGTCGCAATAGCTGCCATCTATATATAATTGTGTCGGTTTCATCAGTTAGCTCTTGGTGTGTTGTTAGTTGTATCTGTTTGGTTGCGCAAGTATCGCTGCCAGACATCATCTGGCAGCTGCTTTTGCAGGTAATCGGCGATAATACGCTGCGCCAATTCACTGTCGATACCTTTTGGTGACAGTGAACCGCGCAGCCAGATTCCATCGATCAAAGCGGCTATCGACAGCGCCACAAACTTGGCCCGCTGTGCCGGCAGCACTCGCTTCAATTCTACTAATAAGTGTGACATCAAACGTTTTTCATTGACCCGCTGTAAACGGTATAACTTAGGTTGATGCATGGCCTGAGACCAGAAAGCCAGCCAGGTCTTGACGACTTTGGCGTCCAGCTGCTGCGGGTCGAAGTTGCCACCGACAATCGCAGTGATTCGCTCAACTACATCTTCTTTGCTACAGAGTCTCAGGCGCTGTTGCACACCGATGGACAACTGTCGCAAGATGCTGCGCATGGTTTCTTCCAGCAGGCCGTCTTTACCGCCAAAGTAATGATTGATGATTGCGGGAGAGACTCCCGCGTAACCACTGATCATTACCACGCTGGCTTTTTGTAGACCTACAGCGTTGATGGCCTGCATAGTGGCATCAATTAACTGCGGCTTGCGTATCGCTGGCATACCAACTTTGGGCATCGGGCTGAAGATCCTTTTATGTTAAATGCACGTTTAATTAAACGATCATTCAATAAAAATATTGTATTCTGATTTTGCTGTCAAGGCGATTATTAGCCTGCAGAGAATTTGTCGTGTTTAAGCCGCCAAAAGTCGTAAATGATAAAGCCTATAGCAACGCTGTAAGTCGGTGATTAAGCTCGTTTATTTGCAACACGGGAATATGGTCACTCAAAGACAAACACTAATTAGTAGCGATAAAAACAGTATTGGCCAGCGTTTAGTGTGCGAAATTGTGAGTGGGACTTACGCTATTATTGAGGCGGCTTTGTCATATGCCTTTGCGGGTGAGAAGTGGAGCCAGGGGGCGCGATATATTCGCTTGTCGCATTCACCGGATGGCGACGAACTAAAAGCTATCTTCATATTGCTGGAAGAAAAAACCGTTGTCGACGAAACTCTACAGACATCCAGGGCT
>MABF01000278.1 GCA_002163025.1 'Osedax' symbiont bacterium Rs2_46_30_T18 | reverse complement strand
CTGTCACTCGTACTTTCTCGCCTTGAATTTGCACTTGAACTTTGACTTTTGAATCTTTAATCGCCTTGGTGATTTTCTTGGCACTTGGCTGATCTAACCCCTGGCGTAGTAACACTTCCTGACGCGCTTTCACCCCGGAGAGCTCCGGCTCTTTTTCTTCAAAACATTTAGGATCCAGTCCACGGGCGACAAATTTGGATACCAACATATCGATCATTTGGCGCAATTGAAAATCGACATCAGCTTCCATCGATACCGAATCTTCATTGCGGGTGAAAGAGGCTTTTACTCCCTTAAAGTCAAAACGGGTGCTGAGCTCACGGCTCGCCTGATCGACAGCGTTAGTAACTTCATGTTTATCCAATTCAGAGACAATATCAAAAGATGGCATAATTTTATCCTTGTATAATTTATGCTGAGATTTTACTGAGTTTATGACGGGAAACAAGTTCTAAGACGACAGAGCAACCCAGTAAAATAACAAAGTTGATCATTAAACAGCTTAATCCACTGGCATTTCAGGTATATTGCAAGAAAATCACAACCGATTCACGAGTAAAAATGCACACAAACAATACTGAGCAAGCATGGTATATCTTGGGCACAGGAGCCATCGGCACCTTATGGGCGGCTAAATTCTTACAACACTCTATCCCCTGCCGATTACTGCACCGCAGTACCCCTGAGCAAAGTGGTGATGTTATCAGCCGTAAATTGAACCTTATTGGCTTAGACGACCACCAGCATAGTTACGATTTGGTCTCAGAGTCCATTTACTGTAACGGTGAAATAAACCGAATACTTGTCTGTACTAAGTCGTACCAGTGCATTGCAGCTATTGAGCCATTAATCCCTCGGCTATGTGATGCAGCAACTATCTTAATACTGCAAAACGGCATGGGGCAACAGCAAGAACTGGCACGGATGTTACCCAAGCAGCAAATCCTGCTAGCTTCTACCACTGAAGCCGCGATGATCAAATCACCGCTTGAAGTTAAGCATACCGGTTCCGGAATATCTTCTTTTGGCTGTCTGGATCACTCAACCCAGATCAGCCCAGACATAACGGCACAACTAAAGCGCATCAATATGCAACAAGAACAAAATATTGAAGCCGTACTCTGGTCGAAATTGAGCGTTAACTGCGTTATCAATCCGCTGACTGCGATCCATAATTGTCGCAACGGTCAGCTGTTACAAAATCCGAAATTACTGAGTTTAACTCAACAGCTGTGCACTGAAGTCGAAGCGGTCACCACGGCCATGGACAAGCCCATAAAGGCGGCAGGTCTGTTCGACAAAGTTCGCATTGTCGCAACTGCGACCAGCCAAAATTATTCATCGATGCAACAAGACATTCAATACGAGCGCAACACAGAAATTGATTTCATCAACGGTTATTTGCAACAGCACGCCGATAGGCTAAACATTCCATGCCCACTCAATCGGCAGATTATTAGTCAAATTAAACAATTGGAGCTATCACACTACCCATAACCAGCAACTTTAGATACTGCAAAGCAACTGAAGCAGTATTCCCAAATTATTAAATCTACAGCTGTTAAAATCTATCAGTTTCAAATACAGCTATACAAGGCAGAGAGCTAATGAGCGATAAAACAGAGCGCGACCGTCTGGACAAAATCTATACCCGTGGCGGTGATAAAGGTAAAACCTCACTGGCACTAGGAGGCAGATTAAGTAAAGCTGACGACCATATCAAAGCTCTGGGAGAGATCGATGAACTCAATTGCCAGCTGGGGGTATTAATAGCAACTTTGCAAGCTGGACACTCATTGCAGCAACCGCTAAAGCAAATACAAAATAGACTGTTCGACATAGGCGCAGAACTGGCAATGAACAGTGAAGACTACCCACCACTAGCGCAGCAGTTTATCGACTCTTTAGAGCAGCAATTAGATCAGTTAAACAGCGAGTTACCGTCACTTCGAGAATTCATTTTACCTGGGGGCAGCATTAGTGCTGCCCACTGCCACCTGGCCAGGGCGGTCTGTAGGCGCGCTGAAAGGCAACTAATCCAACTCGGAACTAAACAAAAACAATTCCCTCAGGCGTGCAAATACTTGAATCGACTCTCAGACTATCTATTTGTTGCAGCCAGACATCTAAACTTACAAGACAATGGTTCTGAAGTATTTTGGCAGCCGAGCAACAAATAGCCAGAATTAGCTGGCGTATAATTTCAGGGGAAATAAAATCCGCTTATCGGCCATTCACTCATAGGAAATTAAGTTTAATTCATTTATTCTTGTGCCAAACCCGCAACCTTATAAAATTGCTATTTTTAAAAATCACTCTATTACTGGTTTTATAAGCAAAGGTTTGGTATATCAACTACAAGTTTTATCATTTATCAGCAGTAAGGAGATACTGTGGAAGAAAGTAACATTTTAATGGCCTTAATTACTCTTGGAGTAGGCGGAGCAATCGGCTATTTTGCCGGTCGTTCGTCACCTTCGCTCGACAACAACTCACAAGAACAGCAAGTAGATGAGTTAAAAAAAGAAATTGTACTGTACAAAGACTCTGTCGCCAGTCATTTTCAGCAGACAGCCACTATGATTAATGAAATGAATGACAGCTATAAAAGCGTGGTTCAACATTTGGCGCAGGGGTCGCAAGATCTGTGTGATCCGGGAACCGCTGAAGATGTAGAAAACACGCTCACTGCCAAATCAGAATCAGCCAGCACTGATGGCCAGCAACCAGAAACCGACACTACAGCAATTGAACCTCCCAGAGACTATGCGCCGAAACAGCCTGATGAAATTGGTGCCCTATCAGAGAACTATGGCTTAACCGCCAACAAAGCTGATACGCAAGAAGAAGAAACAGTCATCCCCCCTTTCGCAGCCACCCCGAAAGTTTAAAAAAACATCCTCAATAATGCTTAGTTATTGGGGATGTTTATTATCCTCTATCAAACAGGATTGTGGATATTGATAAATTGGTGCTCTATCGAAAAATACTCCGCTAGGTGTTCGCCCAGCGCTTGCACGCCATAACTTTCTGTCGCGTGATGCCCGGCGGAAAAATAGTCCAACCCCAGCTCTCTGGCTAAGTGCACTGTCTGCTCGGATATCTCTCCCGAGATAAAAGCATCCACCCCGTGATTTGCCACTTCTTCAATATAACTTTGCGCAGCTCCTGTACACCAGGCTATACGCTTTATTTCTCGCTTGTGCCCCGCTATGTGCAGAGGTTCACGGTTCAAAACCAGCCCCAGATGCTGTGACAACTGCTCTGCTGTCATTGACTGTTCGGTCTCACCCAACAAGACTATCGCCTCACCGATCTCTGCATTCATCCCAGAGCTGATCTTCCAACCCATTTTATTCGCCAGCTGTACATTGTTTCCAAACTTTGGGTGAGCATCTAAAGGCAAGTGGTAAGCCAGCAAATTAAGATCATTGCCAAGCAGTGTCTGTAGCCGATTTTTTTTAATTGACAGCACTTGTTGCTGTTCTCCTGGCCAAAAATAACCGTGGTGAACTAACAATAAATCCGCATTCGCCTGAACAGCAGCATCTAAGAGCTGTTGACAGGCAGTGACTCCGGAGACAATTTTTTTAATCTTCTCTGTACCGGCAACTTGCAATCCGTTTGGGCAATAATCTTTGAATTTATTCGGCTCTAAAACCTGGTTACAATAGGCTACTATTTCATTAATCGGTACTGACATTGATTCATCCATTTATTCATCGGTTACACTTACGTATAATCTGCTAAACTACTAAATTTTATGCAGCCATCAAATTTTGTTGATGGTCTTAGCAGTTTATAATTTTATTTGCTAATGGGGAAAATGTGAACAAATCCCTTAACTATAGCTTCTGATGTTCAGGTTGTATTATGAAGAAATTTGCGTTCTTAGCTTGGCCGACTTTATCGGGCGTGCTAATTGCTCTGTTAGTATTGCAAATTACACCGCAATATTCTGCCCCCGTCGTCACCAGAGTTTCGTTAACGACTACAAATGCTAGCCCCAAAGTAGTCAGTGCCAATATCGCTGAGGATTTTGTACACTCTTATGCAGATGCAGTGGCAAAAGCAGCCCCGGCAGTGGTGAATGTTTATATCAGAATAAACGACAGCACAGCTTTGGACAATGGACAACCACTGCCACGACCTTCCAGCGAGTATCACAGCAGCCTTGGATCAGGTGTAATTCTCAATCAGCAAGGTTACATTGTCACTAACAATCATGTCATTGATAAAGCATCCGAAATTATCGTGGCACTACAAGATGGCAGAGAGGCGGTAGCAGAAGTCATAGGTACAGACCCAGGCACAGACCTGGCGATTTTAAAAATCAATTTACAGCAACTACCTATTATCACTATTGAACCTTCTGAAGGCCTTAGAGTGGGCGATGTAGTGCTGGCCATCGGCAACCCTTTCGATGTAGGTCAGACAGTCACTAAAGGGATCATCAGTGCTAAAAGCCGAAACACAGTCGGCCTGAATAGATACGAAGACTTTTTACAAACCGATGCGGCGATTAATCCAGGTAACTCAGGAGGCGCTTTAATTAACACCGCTGGTCATCTGGTGGGAATCAGCACGGCAATCTTTTCAAAAGCAGGTGGCTCTAACGGCATAGGTTTTGCTATTCCTTCATCTTTAGCCATTAAAGTAATGCGCAACTTAATCGAAAATGGTCGGGTAATCAGAGGCTGGTTAGGGGTAGAGACCCAAGAGCTAACACCTCAGTTGGCCGAATCTTTCGGCTTGAATAACGTCCGCGGGCTGATTTTAGCCGGGGTTTTCCCCGATGGCCCCGCCTCTAAAGCGGGGCTACAGGCCGGAGATCTCATTCTCTCTTTCAACGGCATGTCGATTATCAGCGGCTTAGATTCGATGCGCAGCATTGCTGAAGTGAAACCAGGCAGCATTGTCAGAGTGAGTTTTTTACGCAATGGCGAAGCACTCACCACTAAGATAATTGTCGGTGAACGGCCATCGACCTAGCAATAACTGACGCCCTGCAAGATCATTCCAGGATTAAAACCCACCAGCGTTATCAAAGTGAGCACTGTGCGTAATACTGAGCGCTCAGCACTAAATAATAGTCGGTGAACACTTTTTGAACCCGAGTATAACCAGTGCCCGATGGGTTATTTCAGGCCCAGCAGACGCAGCCTTTTATACAATGTGTTGCGACTGATACCTAGTGCTTTCGCAGTTTTCGATAGATTGCCATTACAGCGCTGGTAGCATTGAGACGTGTCAGCATCGGCTGCAACATCCTCTGTTATTCGCTGATCTTGTGGTTCTGGCGTAGAGAGTTGGTCCGCTGAATAAAGAACATTGCCTATCTCAGTTTTTTGCTCAGCCAATACAAAGTCTGCAAATGTGTCTACGTTATCAGTAGCACTGAGCTCATCTTGGTCGCTGAACTGTGACTGCGCATTAACTTCAGCAGGAGAGCTTTTTAAGTCATCATAGAAATCATCCGGCAAGTGCCAGTTTTCAATCGGATCCCCATCTGCCATAGCCAGGGCTACTTCTAGTACGCTGATGAATTGGCGAATATTACCAGGCCATGGATGCGCTAAAAACAGCATCATGATTTGCGGATCAATTTCTAGTTGCCGCTCGCTTTCGCTTTTCGCTCTAATAATATTGGCGAAAAGAGCACCTTTATCTTGGCGGTCTTTTAGTGGAGGAATTTCTATGTTCAAACCGCTAACCCGGTAAAATAAATCTTTTCTAAACTCTCCTTTTGCCACTAACTCTTTAAGGTTGCAATTGGTTGCAGACACCAATTTTACATCCACTGGATATGACTGTGTAGAGCCCAGTGGAGTCACCTTTCTCTCCTGTAACACTCTCAGTAATCGCGCTTGGACACTGAGCGGCATATCGCCTATTTCATCGAGAAACAAGATGCCTTTATTGGCTTTGCGCACTAATCCTATCGAGCCTTTACTGTCCGCTCCAGTAAATGCACCTTTAACGTAGCCAAACAGCTCCGACTCGACTAAATGTGCCGGTATCGCCGCGCAATTGAGTGCAACTAAAGGTGCTTTACTGCGACTGCTATGCTGATGCAATGCTTTAACAAAGACTTCTTTACCGACCCCTGTTTCTCCAAAGATTAAAATAGGAATATCTTTTTCGACGACTTTCTCAGCTTGAGCGATCGCTCTTTTTAGACGGCTGTCGCCAAACTGTAACTGTGCAAATGCAATTTCACCCTCAGTTTTTTGCGGGTAGAGATAGTTTGGAAAAGCCAGTGATTTGTTAGACAAACTGGCATTAGTTGGCCGCTGAATGTTTGCGTACATTTGATATTTCCCCAATACCCGTACTGCAAATGAAGCCTCTTTTATTTGCCCTTCTAAGCCTTTTAAATTGCAATCAAATATTTGCTCAATGTTGGTATTGGCCAACTGATGATTTATCAATAACTCGGCACGCCGATTGAAGGCAATAATTTGCCCAGTGGAGTTATACACGATCAGCCCAGACCATTGACTATCTAAGTTGTCAAAGTGAGTATTGAAAGTGACTAAGTGATAATCATCTTGATACTGATCAATGATCAAACGATTCTCAATTGACTGCGACATCAATCGCACCATGCCTAAAGTGTGTGCTTGCGGCATGTAGGTATCGCTGGAGATATCCAGCACTCCCAGCAACTCATTATGGGCATTATAGATAGGTGATGCCGAGCCTATCATATAGCGGTGACGCTTTAGAAAATGCTCATCCCTTTGAATTTGTACCGCCTCACCCGCAGCCAATGCTGTGCCTATGGCATTAGTACCAGTACTTAGCTCACGCCAATTGGCGCCGGCTGCAAACCATTCACTTTGCTCATTGGATAAAAAACGTCGCTCACCCCAACTGTTTAACACATGTCCGCGGCTGTCGGCTAATAGAATCAGACAAGGGCTATTGTTGAGTATATTGTCGTAGTAAGGCAGTACCGCATGATCAGTAGTCTGAATTAAACTACGCTGCTTTTCCAGCAGAATATTAGTATCAGCCAACTGCAGTTTTTGCAGCTCAGGTTTCGCATCGTGTTGCAAACCGAACTCTCTGCAGCGCCCCCAGGACTCCCGAACTAACTTTTGGTGTTGAGCGCCAGTGCTATTCATAATTGTTCTTCTTGTTTTATATCACTTGGGTAGTTCAGTGTTCACTGCCGGTTATGCGCAGGTTTGTTAACAGCAGTGAACCTCACTGCATGTTCACTTTTATGTTCAATATTGTTCAATGTCAACAAAGTGTTTGATTATTTTCTTAACCGAAAATTAAAGGCAATAATCGAAAATATATTTTATGTTTCTTTTTCAGTCACTTACAAAACAATACAATTTTATTATGCGTTTTTGGCACGTTATTCGCTTTATCTAAGTTAATAAAAACAAAGTGTTCAACTTGATTGCACAACTTTCCAGTTGCTCTCAGTTGCCTACAGGGATCAGAAACTATGTCCTTAGTGTTAGAAAAAGTATTTCGCCATGTTGAAGGTATTGATCACCTTCATGACATAAATATTGAATTTAAGCCTGGCTCTTTCAATGTCTTACTCGGGAGAACCCTCGCCGGTAAAACCTCGTTGATGCGCGCTATAGCCGGCTTAGACAAAGTAACTTCCGGCAAGGTGTCTATCGATGGCGAAGATGTCACAGGCTTAAGCGTGCAAAAGCGCAATATTTCGATGGTTTATCAGCAATTCATCAATTATCCGAATTTAACCGTCTACGACAACATAGCTTCACCGCTAAAACTCAGCGGCACACCCGCTGCTGAGATCAAAAAGCGGGTCTATGAAACAGCAAATATGCTGCACATTGAAAGCTTCTTAAAACGTTACCCGCTGGAGCTATCCGGTGGTCAGCAGCAGCGCACGGCGATGGCCAGAGCACTGGTAAAAGATGCGCAGATAATTTTATTTGATGAGCCTCTGGTAAATCTAGATTACAAATTGCGTGAAGAGTTGCGCCAAGAGTTACGGGAGCTATTCAAAGCGCGTAACAGTATAGCGATCTACGCCACTACAGAGGCCAATGAAGCACTGGCACTAGGAGGCACTACCAGCCTGTTGCATTGTGGTCGTCTGTTACAGTCGGGCCCCGCTATAGAGCAATATCACAAACCTATTAATTTACACGCAGCAGATCTTTACAGTGAACCGCCAATAAACATATTCAGAGGCAATATCAGCGAGAGCCAGATTAGCTTTGAGAATTACGCCAGTTTCCCGGCTGCAAACAACTTTCCCTCGATAGCCCCAGGTGACTATAGCTTTGGCATCAGACCCAGTCACATCAGCTTAGTACCTAAAAATGGCTCGGATATTGAGCTCAGCGTCAAAGTTGATGTAGCGGAAATCAGCGCCTCAGAAACTTTCTTGCACGTTGCAAATAACGATTTACAAATGGTCTTACAGCTTTCTGGGGTTCATGATTATCGAACCAATACCGCAGTCAATATCTACCTGCCACCGGAAAAACTTTTCGTATTTGACCCCTTGGGAAAAATAATCAAAGCCCCCAGTATCTCAGGCGCAGGAGACCATCAATAATGGCTGAAATACATTTAAAAGCACTGGCTCACAGCTACAGTGATAACCCACAAAGCAGTGCTGACTATGCCATTCATGAAATGGAACATGTTTGGCACCAAGGGGGCGCTTATGCGCTACTGGGTCCTTCCGGCTGTGGTAAAAGCACTTTACTGAATATTATTTCTGGTTTGATTAAACCTTCCCATGGCAGTGTCTTGTTTGATGGTGTCGAGGTCAATGAAGTTGCAACTCAGGACAGGAACATCGCTCAGGTCTTCCAGTTCCCGGTAATTTACGACTCAATGACCGTCTACGACAATTTGGCTTTTCCGCTGAGAAACATGAAAGTTGCCAAGGACAAGATCGACAGCAAAGTAAAGGAAGTCGCCAATACATTAGATTTGACTGACATATTACACCGCAAGGCCAGCAACTTATCGGCAGATGCGAAACAGAAGATATCTATGGGCCGCGGCTTGGTCCGCGACGACGTTTCGGCAATTTTGTTTGATGAGCCGCTGACCGTGATTGACCCTAACTTGAAATGGAAACTGCGCCGACAGCTGAAACAAATCCATGAACGCTACAATATCACTATGGTGTATGTCACTCACGATCAGTTAGAGGCCTCTACTTTTGCCGATAAAATTGCCTTGATGTACCAGGGGAAAATTGTCCAATTTGGCACTCCCAGAGAACTGTTTGAAAACCCCAATCATACTTTTGTCGGCTATTTCATTGGCAGCCCTGGTATGAATTTCCTCAGTGTTGAAAAGCAACAGACTAACAGCGGAACGCAGTTTAGCTTTGACGGTATAGCACTGCCTCTGGACAACAATCAAAAAGCGGTCTTAAGCAACAGTAGCAGCAGTAATTTAAAAGTGGGAATTCGCCCGGAGTTCATCCAATTATCAGCAGCAGAACATCCCGACTCGCTACCTTGCGAAGTTATTCATACTGAAGATTTGGGCACTTACAAGATTGTCACTGTGCTCATGGGCCAGCAAGAACTAAAGATCCGCCTGGGAGAAGAGCAGCAGCCTCCAACAAAAACAGCTTATGCCACCTTCCCGAGTCAGTGGATGAAAATCTATATCGATGAGTACTTAGTCGATAACAATAGCGGAGATACTGGCGATGAATAAAGTACAAAACAACAAAGCTTGGTTTCTGGTACTGCCTGTATTTTTACTGGTCGCTTTCTCCGCAGTGATCCCCTTAATGACGGTGGTCAATTATTCAGTTCAAGATATATTTGATCAAAACAATGCCTACTTTGTCGGACTTGAATGGTACCAGGAAGTGCTTTCCGATCCCAGGTTACAAGATTCGCTCGCCCGCCAGTTCTTGTATTCAGGTACTGTTTTATTAATAGAAGTGCCGCTGGGCATTTGCGTGGCGCTGATGATGCCGACCCGCGGCTGGACCGCTTCACTAAGCTTGATTGTGCTGGCTCTGCCGCTGCTAATCCCCTGGAATGTAGTGGGCACTATCTGGCAGATTTTTGCCCGCAGTGACATAGGCTTACTCGGTTATGTGATTAATGGTTTGGGTATTGATTATAACTATACCAGCAATCCCGTCGATGCTTGGATAACAGTATTACTGATGGATGTCTGGCACTGGACGTCGCTGATTGCGCTGCTGTGCTACTCAGGCCTGCGAGCAATTCCCGATGCCTACTACCAGGCTGCCAGAATAGATCGCGCATCTAGCTGGGCAATCTTCAGGTTTATCCAACTGCCAAAACTACAGGGGGTGTTGATCATCGGGGTACTGCTGAGGTTCATGGATAGCTTCATGATCTACACAGAGCCATTCGTATTGACCGGTGGTGGCCCTGGTAACTCAACGACTTTCCTAAGTCAGACCTTGACCAAGATGGCGATTGGCCAGTTCGATATAGGCCCGGCTGCCGCCTTTTCCATTATCTACTTTCTGATCGTGTTATTGGTTTCCTGGCTGTTTTTTACCACCATTACCCATTTAGACAAAGATAAAGTCAAGGAGCAGAGCCATGACTAGAAGCAAGCGCATCGGCATTATTAGCTATTCAGCATTTGTATTGCTGCCTATTTATTGGCTAATCAATATGTCTTTTAAAAGTAATGAAGAAATTACGGGTGGCCTTAGCTTGTGGCCTCAGCAATTTACATTCGCCAATTATCAGGTCATATTCACTGACCCCAGCTGGTACAACGGCTACTTTAACTCCGTCTACTACGTCGTACTGAATTCCTTCATTACCTTAGTAGTAGCACTACCGGCAGCGTATGCTTTCAGCCGCTATAAATTCGTTGGCGACAAGCACTTATTCTTTTGGTTGCTGACCAATAGAATGGCACCGCCTGCGGTTTTTCTGCTGCCGTTTTTCCAGCTCTATTCCTCGGTTGGCTTATTCGATACACACATCGCAGTAGCGCTGGCCCACTGCCTGTTCAGTGTGCCACTAGCTGTGTGGATACTCGAGGGCTTTATGTCGGCAGTGCCCAGAGAAATAGATGAAACCGCCTACATCGATGGCTACAGCTTTGGCCACTTCTTTATCAGACTATTTTTGCCGCTAATCAGCTCAGGCATAGGTGTCACAGTGTTCTTCAGCTTTATGTTCTCCTGGGTTGAGCTGCTACTGGCCCGTACTTTAACCTCAGTAAATGCCAAACCGATCGCCGCCATCATGACCCGCACTATCGGTGCTTCAGGCGTTGATTGGGGAGTACTGGCAGCGGCCGGTGTACTGACGATTATTCCGGGAATACTAGTAATTTATTTTGTCCGCAACCATGTAGCCAAAGGCTTTGCCTTAGGTCGAGTATAAGAGGATACAACATGAACTGGATGGCTTGGACTTTACCTACAGCAATATTCTTTTCCACCATAGGCTCTATTATTCTGATGATGACGGTATGGGAAATAAAATCTCCCTGCATTGAGCGCAAAGGGTTTTTACCCATATCAACGACTCGGGGAGACCGGTTATTCATCGGCTTACTAAGCTCGGCGTTCCTGCACTTATTCACGCTGGGGTTCACCTCTTTGAATATATGGGTGGCACTGATCGCATCAGTTATCTGGCTTTTCTCGCTGATGCGCTGGGGTTAAATATTTCGCTAAATTCAGTGGCTGGATTTAGCCGGGAAAGCTGAGAACATGTCCGTTGCGCCAGAGACTTGCAGCTATTGTGAGATCGGTAATAGACAACAGGCATACAGTTTCCCTAAAGAATTAATCGGGTTTCCGGTTATAGGTCAGAGTTAGGCTCTGCCCAACACAACGCGGGTTAACTGCAGCATGGTTATCACGTTTTAATTAGATGAGATTGAGGTTAAAAATGAAAAATAAAAAATCTCCGCGCTTATTGACACTGGCAGCAGTCATCGCACTGACGACTGTAGGAATGCAAGCTCAAGCCGATATGGCAGCAGCTAAAAAGTGGGTCTCGACAGAGTTTACTGAGTCAACTTTAAACCAAGCTGAACAACTCAAAGAAATGCAGTGGTTTATAGACGCCGCTAAAGACTTTGAAGGCATGGAAATTAACGTTGCCTCAGAAACAATTGCCACACATGAATATGAGTCTAAAACTTTAGCCAAAGCGTTCACTGAGATCACTGGCATTAAAGTTAAGCACGACTTAATTCAAGAGGGTGATGTCATTGAAAAGCTACAGACGCAAATGCAGTCTGGTCGTAATATTTACGATGCTTATGTCAACGATTCTGACTTAATCGGCACGCACTTTCGCTACGGAAAAGTCGTCGCTGTCTCGGACATGATGGAGGGAGATGGCAAAAAGTACACGCTTCCAACACTTGACCTTAAAGACTTTATTGGCCTCGATTTCACTACCGGACCGGATGGAAAATTATACCAACTACCGGATCAGCAGTTTGCCAACTTGTACTGGTTTAGAGCCGACTGGTTTGCAGATCCAGAGCTTAAAGCCAAATTTAAAGATATTTACGGCTACGAGCTAGGTGTACCAGTTAACTGGTCGGCCTATGAAGATATCGCTAAATTCTTCTCTGAAGATGTTAAAAACATCGATGGTACCCGAGTTTATGGGCACATGGATTACGGTAAAAAAGATCCCTCTCTGGGATGGCGCTTTACCGATGCATGGTTCTCCATGGCTGGGGGCGGCGACAAGGGGCTACCTAATGGCCTTCCAGTAGACGAGTGGGGAATTAGGGTTAATGGCTGTCAGCCTGCAGGTGCTTCAGTTTCCAGAGGTGGCGCAACTAACGCCCCAGCTGCTGTATTTGCCACTACCAAGTATGTAGATTGGATGCGTAAATATGCACCACCTGCTGCGCAGGGCATGACTTTCGGTGAGTCAGGTCCAGTACCTGCTCAGGGACAGATCGCTCAGCAAATTTTTTGGTACACTGCTTTTACCGCCAGCATGAATAAGCCTGGGCTACCTGTCGTTAATGAAGACGGAACGCCGAAGTGGCGCATGGCACCTAGCCCTAAAGGCCCGTACTGGGAAGAGGGTATGAAGTTAGGTTACCAAGACGTTGGCTCTTGGACTTTCCTTAACTCCACTCCGCAAAAGCAGCGTTTAGCTGCATGGTTATATGCACAGTTCACTGTGTCTAAAACTGTATCGCTGAAGAAGACCTTGGTAGGTCTTACGCCTATCCGCAACTCTGACATCAACTCCGATGCGATGACTGCAGCAGCCCCTAAATTAGGTGGTTTAGTTGAGTTTTACCGCAGCCCGGCCAGAGTGCAGTGGACACCAACGGGAACTAACGTCCCCGACTATCCTAAACTTGCACAACTGTGGTGGCAGTATGTGGCCGAGGCATCAAGCGGAGAAAAAACCCCGCAGCAAGCACTTGATGGTTTAGCTGCAGCGCAAGATAAGGTACTTAAACGTTTGGAGCGCGCCAATGTACAAGGCGATTGTGGCCCTAAGCTTAACCCTGAACAAGATCCACAGTTCTGGTTGAGCCAACCGGGTTCTCCAAAGGCCAAATTGGCCAACGAAAAACCACAGGGCGTGACGGTTAATTACCAGGAATTATTAAAGAGCTGGAAACAAGCTTCGAAATAATCCATTTGTGTTAAAAGCGGGATAACTCCCGCTTTTTTTAAAATCTACGCATTGTTGACCGATACAACAAAACAATCAAAAATACAAAAAAATATCTAAATATCAATAAAGTACCAAACATTGATCAGATATATTTAAACCCATCCCTGAATCCTAGCTATAATTCAACGCCTCACTACTTTCGTTTTTTATCTTATGATCAATACATTGAAACATATCAGAGCAAGTCCATTGCAACAACTTAATGTTAATAAGAACAATTATTGTTTGCAATACTCATCCTATTACTATAAGTTGCTGTTTTTCTGACCTTCTCCTTAAATACTCAACTTCTAAGGGCCTTTATTGTGAAACTAAACAAACTTATCTCAGCGATGGCTGTAGCCTCTATTGCAACCTTTTCAGCACAGGCGTATTCAGCCCCTATCTATGCTGATTTTCCGGTGACAGTTAAAGATTACCAAGGTGACAAAACAACTTCTGTCTCTTACGGTGGCCAGATGGCACGCCAGGTATTGCACAACTCGCTGAAGAAGCTGTCGAGTCAAGGTAATGGTGCAGCAAACCCAGAACTGCTGGCTAAAATGCAGTCCTATTTTGCTAATAAAGACGCTAATCGTCCTATCCTGGATCCAGTCACCAAAGAGGGGTTCGCTATAGCTGAGACTGACATTGATCAGTTGTCTAAAGGTAAGAACCTTGCGGGTAAAGCCTACAAAGGTGCCGTTAACGGCTGGCCTGGAAACATGACCGCTGGTGAAGTATTAGCTTTCATGGTGGAAAAAGCGTCTGCCGCCGATGCCGGTTTTGATTTCAACAACGGCATGGACTACCCGCAGCTTATTTCAAAATTCACTATGGGTGCGGTTTTCTACAACCAGGCTGTCGACTCTTACTTAGATGAAAAACTTGCCGCTGATGTTAAGCCTAATGATAAGCCTTACAAAAAAGGCGCTGCTTACACAGGTAAAGAACATGTCTGGGATGAAGCTTTTGGTTATTTCGGTGCACCAGCCCACGCGCTTAATTTGGATGCAGCAACGGCGCACGCGATTGCCAAAGGCAAAACAGAGGTACTGACTGCTGCTGATCACAACGCCAATGGCAAGATCGATCTGGCCACAGAAATGACTTATGCCAACGCTTATTATGCGGCAAGTACTGACAAAGGCGGTAAAACAAACTACCTGCAGACCATCACTAAGGCTTTCATCGATGGTCGCCAGTTAATTACTGACGCCAATGGTGAGAAACTTAGCGATGCACAACGTACCGAGTTACTTGGCCACGCCGACATTATCAAAACTAATTGGGAGTTAGTGATTGTTGAAGCAACTTTTAAGTACGCTGGCAGCGTTTACTCAGATGCACTTAAACTGCAGGCAGGCATTGAGAAAAACGAAGATGTAAAAGCACTGTTTAAAAAATACATCCACCACTGGGGTGAGCTAAAAGGCTTCTCAATGTCACTGCAAACAAGTGGTAAAGACTTAGGGGGTGTCGCTGTATCACTTAACCGCCTAATAGGTTACAGCCCGGTATTACTTGGCAACACTCAAGTGACCGGTATTGATGCAAAAGGCAACTATCAGCAATCAAGTTCCGTTGATTTAAATCAGTTCGCCCTGCAGATGTTACAAGTTCAGCAACTTCTAGCTGATAACTTCGCCATCAAAGCACGTAGCAAAGATCAACTTGCCAACTTAAGTGCGCTAGCCGCCAAATTGGGAACAGGCAATAACACAGAAAACGACTAGTAATACCGAGTGACTCGCCAAGGTAATCCAAATTACCTTCGATGAGTTAACTAATCAGGGCTAGCTGCTGTTAAAGCAGCTAGCTCTACTCTATCATTATGCTTAGCAGTTCGCTCTTCTCTCACTTTTAACAAGGTCACTTGGCAAGTTTTGGTAATGACTTCTTTTCTAAACGAATACTGGTCCGGCCTCAGCCAACTTTTCAGCAACTCTCAGCAGCGACTCTACT
>MABF01000363.1 GCA_002163025.1 'Osedax' symbiont bacterium Rs2_46_30_T18 | reverse complement strand
GAGAAGCGGGAGAGGTCTGTAATGCGATCGCCTTGGGTGATACCAGCCGTAAAGTCCAAGTCAAAGGAAAAGCTGACCAGTTAGCCGCGGCGATTAATCAAATCGTCGAAAACTTGCAAGAGACCTCCAGACAAGCGGATGTAATAGCCCAGGGAGATTACTCGGCACAAGTACAGCCACGCAGTGACAAAGACGCTCTAGGTAAAGCCCTTTTCTTAATGACCCAGAGCTTGCGAGAAGCGGGAGAGGTCTGTAATGCGATTGCTTTGGGTGATACGAGCCGTAAAGTCCAAGTCAAAGGAAAAGCTGACCAGCTAGCCGCTGCGATTAATCAAATCGTCGAAAACTTGCAAGAGACCTCCAGACAAGCGGATGTAATAGCCCAGGGTGATTACTCATCCGAGGTCAAGCCGCGCAGTGACAAAGACGCTTTAGGTAAGGCCCTTTTCTTGATGACGCAGAGCTTGCGAGAAGCAGGAGAGGTCTGTAATGCGATCGCTGCGGGTGATTATTCTGTTGAAATCAGTCCCAAAAGTGACAAAGATTTGTTAGGAAAGTCTCTGTCTATAATGACCAATAATTTGCGCGATACCACTAATAATAGTTTACGGGAAGATTGGTTGAAAACAGGCCAAGCTGAACTGGCAAATGCTATGCGTGGTGAACAGGATGTTTCTGAACTAACTGAGCAAGTTATAACCTACATCGCCAATTATACCGGGGCGCAAGTGGGGGTTTTCTATATTGCTGATGAAGCGCGTAATTTGTCTTTAGCGAGTAGTTATGCTTATCAGCGGCGTAAAAATGTGCCGAGCATAATTGAGGTAGGTGAAGGGATTGTAGGGCAGGCTGTTAAAGAAAAGAAAACTATTATGTTTTCGAATGTTCCCCAAGATCACATCAGTGTTAATTGTGGCATGGGACAATCATCACCTAACAACTTAATGGTGTCTCCTATATTACTGGAGGGGTCAGTTAAAGGGGTGATAGAAATTGGTTGTTTTGGCGAATTTGACGACAAAACCATAGAGTTACTTGAGAGGTCAAATGAGAGTATTGCTATGGCCATTAGCAGTGCCCATGATCGTGTCAGAATGCAGGACTTGTTAGAAGAAGCGCAGCGCAGCGCTGAAGAACTGCAAGCACAGCAGGAGGAGTTACGTGCCTCCAATGAAGAGCTTGAGGAGCAAACCAAAACCATTAGCCTGTCGGAAGCAAGCTTAAAAGCACAACAGGAAGAGCTACAGGCCTCCAATGAAGAACTGGAAGAGAAAACAGAGTATTTGCAGAGTCAAAAACAGGAAATATTGGATAAAAATAGCAAAATTGAACAATCTAGAAATCAACTTGAAGAAAAGGCTCGGGAATTAGAAGTATCAAGTAAATACAAATCAGAGTTTCTCGCCAACATGTCTCATGAGCTTAGAACACCGCTAAATAGCTTATTAATATTGTCGGAGATGTTGACAGAAAATAAAGAAGGTAACCTCACTGAGAAACAATTGGAGTCAGCCGATATTATTCATCGGGGGGGGCAAGACCTGCTCAATTTGATCAATGATATTTTAGATTTATCCAAGGTTGAATCCGGTAAATTAACTTTAGAGATTGAAAACATTGAACTACAGCACCTTGAAAGAAGTATTTGCACACAGTTTGAGCCTTTAACACAAGGTAAAGATTTTAAGTTTATTAGTGAAATTGCTGAAGGTTTACCCAAAACAATTCAAACCGACCAGATGCGTACCTTACAAATCTTAAAGAATTTAATGTCTAATGCCTTTAAATTCACAGCACAAGGCAGTGTTGTATTCCGTATTTTTGTACCAAACAGGGATGTAGTCTTTAAACACAAGCATTTAAATAGTCAAAATTGCATAGGCTTTAGTGTTGTTGATACCGGTATTGGTATAGAGCAAGATAAACAACGCCTAATTTTTGAGGCATTTCAACAAGCAGATGGATCCACTAACCGTAAATTTGGTGGCACTGGTCTGGGGTTAACTATTTCCAGAGAGCTTTGTCGTTTGTTGGGTGGTGAGCTGCAAATCAGTAGTGAATACAATAAAGGCAGCGCCTTTAGTGTGTACTTACCGCTACTTAATGATGGCGAGTATGGCAATAGAGATCTAATCGTTGACCACATAGGGGTAACGCCAGCAATCCCTAGTTCCTTAAGAACAGTGCCTGTGGGCTTGCAGCATGAGAGAGAACAGAGCGTAACACCGGTAACCTTACCCGCTGTTGAAACCAGTGCTTACATTGAGCCTGTATACATAGAGGATGATAGAGGTATCATAAAACCGAGTGATAAAACCGTATTAATCATTGAGGATGATAAAGATTTTTCCAGTGTGTTAAAGGGCATATCAAAAGTGAAAGGCTATAAAGTACTGCTCGCTGGCGATGGCAAAAGTGCCTTGCACTTGGCGGCGAAATACCAACCTAGTGCGATTATTTTAGACTTAGGTTTGCCTGACTTAGATGGATTAAAAGTATTAGCGTTGTTTAAATCTGACTTAACTACCCGACATATTCCCGTGTATATTATTTCCGCCAGAGAAGGGCAAGATGACGCGAAATATCACGGTGCTATCGGGGTCTTGAAAAAACCAACATCAATGGACGAGCTGGATAAAGTATTCACTGAGTTTGATGAGATACTCAAGAGTGGACCTAAAAAACTGATGATCATTGATGATGATGAAAAACATTGTCATAGCCTAAAGCTGCTCTTAGAAAATAACGGCATTGAAATTACCGAAGTTCACTCTGGGGAGCGAGCAATAGAATTAATGAGGCAAATACAATTTCACTGTATCGTTTTGGATTTACAATTACCGGGCATTAGTGGTATGGAACTTTTGCAGCAGATGGAAAAAAGCGCAACACATACATTGCCGCCAGTAGTGATTAATACGGGTATGGAACTCAGCGAAGAAAAATACAGTGAACTGAGCCGTTATACCGATAAAATAATCCTTAAATGTTCGGTTTCCAACGAGCGTTTATTGGATGAAGTGATGTTGTTTTTGCATCAAACACCACTGTCACTGCCCGATTCGCAGCGCCAGGCCATACAAATGTTACATAACGAAGAGAGTTTTTTTGAAGGCCGAACTTTATTGTTGGTCGATGATGATTTACGTAACACCTTTGCGCTTTCTACGGTATTAGAGGAGAAAGGACTGAACGTTATTATTGCCGCAAATGGCCTGAAAGCTCTAGAGGCATTAAATCAAAATGACAATATCGAAGTGGTATTAATGGATATCATGATGCCGGTGATGGACGGATATGAAGCAATGCAGGCAATACGTGCCCAAGACAAATATCAAGATTTACCTATTATCGCGCTAACCGCAAAAGCAATGGCCGAAGATAAAGCAAAATGTTTGGAGGCGGGGGCGAATGACTATATGAATAAACCGGTTAAAATGACTGAGTTATTGGCTTTATTAAAAGTATCGATTACATAAGGCAAAATGATGGAATTAACCGAAATAGCAGAAATTGAAATTGATACCTTACTCGACGCGATTCGGCGACGCTATGATTATGACTTTAGTAATTATGCCAGGTCTAGTTTGAAACGGCGGATTAATGGGCTGCTAATAAAAGAAAAGCTGGAGATGCCGTACCAACTCATTCCCCGTATTTTATATGACGAGGAGGTATTCAATCGATTTTTATCTGAATTATCGGTGACGGTCACAGAAATGTACCGCGATCCTGAATTTTTCCGAAACTTGGTTGAGTCAATTTTCCCGGTACTCAATACTTATCCGTATTTTAAAATTTGGCATGCAGGTTGTGCCACTGGAGAAGAGGCATATTCGCTGGCGGTGTTGTTAAAGGAAGCTGGGTTGCTTGATAGAGCCAAAATTTATGCCACGGATTACAATAATAAATCGATAGATATCGCTAAACAGGGTATCTACAGTGCTGAAAATGTTGAAGTAAGTAATAAGGGTTATTTAAAAGCGGGTGGCATGCATAGGTTTTCTGATTATTACACAAATCATTACGATGCAATTAAGTTCAATGATGAATTGAGAAACGCCATTACTTTCGCTTACCATAATTTAGTAAAAGACGGTGTCTTTGGTGAAATGAACTTGATCATATGTCGCAATGTGTTTATTTATTTTGATTCAGAATTACAAAATTACGTTTTAAATTTATTTAATGAAAGCGCAATTAGTAAAGGATTTTTGTGTCTGGGTAATAAAGAGACTATTCGTTTTTCTATATTAAAAGATAAATTTGCTACCCTTTCTGAAGGGAACTCAATCTATCGGAAAAAAGATTAGCGATGGCTCAAATCTATGCCAAATTCAGCCATTGAGGTTAAGTTTATTGCAATTGGAGTTTCTGCCGGAGGCTTTGAGGCTCTTAATACATTAGTTACTCAGTTACCCGCAGATTTTAGTTTACCGATCGCCATTGTTCAGCACCGCAGCGTTGATAGTGGTGGCTATTTAGCCGAACATCTCAATTTACACGGCCAGATTCAAGTTAAAGACGTATTTGATAAAGAACCTATAAGCCCCGGAATAGTCTATTTAGCGCCCCCTGATTATCATTTACTGGTTGAGCGAGGGCATTATTTTAGCTTATCACGAGATGACAAAGTCAATTACAGCAGACCTTCTATTGACGTATTGTTTGAAAGCACCGCTGACATTTACCGACAAGCTTGCCTGGCTATTATCTTAACCGGTAAAAACAGCGATGGTGCCATGGGTTTGGCGAAGATAGTCGATTCAGGCGGTGCTGCTATCGTACAAGACCCTGATAGCGCACATGCGCGTGATATGCCTGTTGCGGCAATTAACAGCGTCCCCAGTGCCTCTGTTTTATCCTTATCACAGATCACTGACTATTTAATGACTCTGGATAAAAATCAAAATTAGCTTTCCTGTCACTAATCCTACTTAAGTTCATATTTGTGAGCGAAAGTGAAGTGACGGACTATACTTGGACTAGAATTCTCCAGGGATTGGTTATGGAATTGCAAACTAAAAGCAAAGTATTGATTGTCGATGATCTTGAGGTCAATCGGTACTCGCTTGAAATGATGCTTGAACCTCTTGATATTACTGTCGTGCATGCAGATTCAGGAGATTCCGCTTTAGCTAAAGTGCTGGATTACGATTTTGCGGCTATTTTAATGGATGTGGAGATGCCTGGTTTGAATGGCTATCAAACGGTGCGCTTAATCCACAGTAATAAGCGATTCAAAAATATTCCTATAGTGATGATCACTGCAAGTGATAGGGATAATAACCTGGTAAACAAGGCTTATGAATCAGGTGCTGTGGACTATGTAATAAAACCGGTAAATAAGGTCGTAATTATCAATAAAGTACGCCAGTTTGTCGAACTGGATCGCCTGCACCGGGTTGCCAAACAAGCTATGACAGAGGCTGAAGAAAGCAAGTCGAGCTTACAATCCTTACTCAATTCAGCAGGGGGAGCCGTCATAGGTATAAATTTGCAGGGGGTTATTACCTTTGCTAACCCCAAAGCCTGTGAAATTCTCGAGGCGGAACATGACGACTTAATGCAGAGTAATTTGCAAAATTATTTTCTAGCAGAGCAAAGTGATGATGGGTCGATAACATCGGATTCTGCCTTATCCGTCGGTATCAATAAAAATAAATTGTTGAGTATATTCAATAAATATACAGATTCTAATTCTTCTTACGAACGCTGGAAAACGATTCACGGAAAACCTTTTTACGTTGAATTTACCAGTAACCTGACAATTGATAAAAATGGCAACACCATTGGCGGTGTTGTTATGTTTCAAAACATCAACCAGCGAAAAGAAAATGAACAAAAATTACATTACTTAGCTAACAATGATTCCCTCACTGATTTGGCAAACAGGGCATATTTTTATGACTCTTTGGCTAAAGTGATCATACGTTCACGCCGATCAAGTGCATCACTGGCGGTATTGTTTATCGATCTCGATCATTTTAAATTTGTTAACGATCATTACGGGCACGATATAGGCGATAAATTGCTCCAGTATATCAGTGGTATGCTCCAAGGTAGCGTAAGGGAAGGGGACCTCGTAGCGCGTATGGGAGGGGATGAGTTTGCGGTTATTCTCTATGACATAGATGATGCCAATGGGATGGCGAGTGTTGCGCAAAAAATCTTGAGTAAGGTTGATAAATCTATTGATATACAGGGGACGAAATTAAGCGTGAGTGCCAGTATTGGTATTGCCTATTATGACGGGAATGCCATGACGATGGAGGAGTTACTAAAATCCGCCGATACCGCTATGTACAGCGCAAAGTCACAAGGGCGCAATAACTACCAATTTTTTGAGGAGAGCATGCACGAAAATGTACAAGAAAAACAAGGTATTCAAGTAATGTTGCAACAGGCAGTGAAAAATGAAGAACTGTCCTTAGTCTACCAACCACAAGTTTCATTAAGCAAAAATAATATTGTTAGATGTGAGGCTCTATTGCGCTGGCAGCCTAAAGAGGGACCGGCAATCGGTCCCGATAAGTTTATCCCTATCGCTGAAGAATCAGGGCAAATAGAAGCACTGGGTGAATGGGTATTAAGAGAGGTCTGCCAGCAAGTTGCTAAATGGAATCTGTTGACTGGTTCCCAGGAGATAACAGTGGCAATTAATGTATCTGTTTGCCAGCTAACCACTAATAAATTCCAGGAGACACTGGCAAACTTATTGGAAATACACAATTTATCACCAAAACAAATAGAGATTGAAATCACCGAAACAGCGATGTCCAGTAATTACGATAAGATGATTGAAGAGTTAGGAAAAATTCATCGATTGGGAACTTATATCTCGATGGATGATTTTGGCACAGGGCACGCTTCGCTTGAGAATTTAAGGAATTTGCCCTTAGACAAATTAAAAATAGACCGCAGTTTTATCAAGGATATTGGCGTTGATCAATGCGATGAGGACATCACTAGAGTTATCATTGCTATTGCAAAAAAAATGTCCCTGGAACTAGTCGCTGAAGGCGTTGAAACGGTTGAGCAATTAGTTTTTCTGGCAGCAGAGGGCTGCGATATTATCCAAGGTTACTACTTCAGCAAACCTTTACATCCCGAACAAATTTTTACTTATCTGCAACATAACCAGAATCTGTTCGAAAAGGAGTTCGAAGATTATTATCTATATGTAGAGAAACGCAAATCAAAGCCAGAACCTGTAGTGAAACTGCTAACAGCTACATAACCTAAAAACTTCAATGCCACATAATAGCCATACATTGGCAGGGCAAGCAGAAAGGGAAGTGATAAGTTCCCGGTTTTCCGATCACTGCTTTATTCCTCAAAATACTGTTTTTCGAAGCGTTTTGGAGACAGTCCATTAGTTGCTCAAATTGCAATAACCTTACCTAATCCTACATTCAAAGCAAAAATATTTGCCCATTTCTGGAAAATAGCTTCTTCACTTCTATACTTTTTTTATTAGGTAAAAAACAACAAATACAAAGAGCTATTATACTGGGAGAAGCCACTGTGGCGACGTCAACAGAATTCCAAAGCTTTCTTAATCTATCACTGTCTGCCATCAGCTCGGGCAACTGGAAAAACATCGACTTTGAGCAATTTGAGTTTAGTAAAAAACAGAGTGAAACAGTTACTCAGCTGAAGAGTTTAGTCGAACAATTTGACAATATGATTGATCAGAAGGAATCTGAGCATTTACAAGATCTTTTAGAACAAAAGACCCAGACACTGATTAGTTCTGCCCTCGATCCTATCATCACTATTACCGCCAAAGGCATCATTGAGTCAGTCAATCCGGCTTTCACTAAAATGTTTCTGTATGATCCAGAAGAGGTAGTAGGTCAAAACATTAAAATGCTAATGCCAGAGCCCTATCACAGTGAGCATGATGGGTATTTAGATAATTACAAAAGAACAGGTGATAAACAAATTATTGGCAAAGGCCGAGAAGTGATCGCCCTGAGAAAAGATGGCAGCACTTTTCCTATTCATCTATCAGTGAGTGAATATTTGGTTGGTACCGAGAAATTATTTACTGGCATCGTTAGAGACTTAAGCGCGCAAAAAGAAGCGGAGCGTTTACAGGCAACCTCAGAGCAAAAGACCCGGGCAATGATTATCTCCGCCCTTGACCCAATCATTACCATCGCAGCTAAAGGCATCATAGAATCAGTCAATCCAGCTTTCACGAAAATGTTTTTGTATGAGCCCGAGGAGGTAGTAGGTAAAAACATTAAAATGCTGATGCCAGAGCCTTATCACAGTGAACATGACGAGTATTTAGATAATTATAAAAGAACAGGGAATAAAAAAATTATTGGTAAAGGGCGGGAAGTGACCGCCCTGCGAAAAGATGGCAGCACTTTTCCTATTCATTTATCAGTGAGTGAATATCTGATTGGAGATACTAAATTATTTACCGGCATAGTCAGGGACTTAACAGCTCAAAAAGAAGCGGAGCGGTTACTGGAGGTTTCCGAGCAAAAAAGCCGGGCAATGATCAGCTCCGCCCTTGACCCTATTATTACCATTGCCGCCAAAGGCATCATAGAGTCAGTCAATCAAGCTTTCACAAAAATGTTTCTGTATGAGCCAGAAGAGGTAGTAGGTAAAAACATTAAAATACTA
>MABF01000063.1 GCA_002163025.1 'Osedax' symbiont bacterium Rs2_46_30_T18 | reverse complement strand
TTGAAGCCAAAGCGTAATATTGCCGACGTATTGTCAGGTGAGTGTGGCTTGGATGAAGTGATGCTTGAGGCTGCTGAAAATGTGCATATAGTGCCGGCAACTTCGGGAACCATGGAAATGAGTACTTTGAGTATTCATGAGCATGCCGAGCTTATATATGCCTTTAACGATATCGCTGATGATGTCGACGTATTGATTGTCGATACAGCAGCGGGGATTTCTCCTGCGGTCATAAGCTTTTTGCGGGCCTCGCAAGAAATTGTCATCGTGGTTTGTGATGAGCCAACTTCAATCACAGATGCCTATGGATTAATAAAGCTGCTAAATCGGGACTATAAGATGACACGCTTTCGAGTGTTAGCTAATATGGTGGGTAGTGAAAGAGAAGGACGCAGTGTTTATAGTAAGTTGTTGACAGTAACTGATAGATTTCTTGATGTAACACTTCAATACCTTGGTTCAATCCCTTATGATGAGTCAGTAAAGCGCGCAGTTAAAAAACAAGTGCCTGTAGTAGAAGGGTTTTCCAAGAGTAAAGCAGCACAGTCTTATCGCCAGATAGCAAGCAAAGTTGATAGCTGGCCAGTGAATTTTACCCCAAGTGGCCACTTAGAGTTTTTTGTTAGGCGGTTAGTTCAAAACACTTAGGGCCTGGTTGGGGTGTTGGCATTCTAAACCCTGCGGGGATAACGATATTGATAAAGGGCCTGCATGTACAATCCGATGGATACCAAGTCGGGCAATGACTTGATTGAAAAATATGCACCGCTGGTAAAGCGCATAGCGCATCACTTACTGGCCAGGCTGCCATCCAGTATCTTAGTGGATGATTTAATACAAGCTGGAATGATTGGACTATTAGAGGCAGCAAGAAGATACGACTCTTCGAAGGGGGCCAGTTTCGAAACCTATGCTGGCATCCGAATTCGTGGTTCTATTATTGATGAAGTACGCCGCGGTGACTGGACTCCTAGGTCAGTACATCGTAACGGGCGACGCATTTCTGAGGCCATTCAAAGTATCGAGGCGCACACTGGCGCAGATGCGACAGATGTAGCTATTGCAGAAGAAATGGATATTGGTATTGACGAATACCACAAGTTACTGAAAGATAACGTTGAAAGCAGGCTTTTTAGCGTTGAAGAAATGACAAACTCCGATGGAGACGGGCCGGGAGAACAGCTTAAAGATGCTGACCCAGGGCCCCTGAGAAATACTGAAAAACGTGCTTTTGTAGAGTCTCTGGCTCAGGCTATCCAAACTCTACCGGAGCGTGAGAGGCTAGTATTGGCTCTCTATTACGATGAAGAGCTAAACCTAAAGGAAATTGGTCAAATACTGGAAGTAAGCGAATCTAGGGTTAGTCAAATTCACTCTCAGGCGGCGCACAGGTTACGTGCAA
>MABF01000239.1 GCA_002163025.1 'Osedax' symbiont bacterium Rs2_46_30_T18 | reverse complement strand
TTAAGCAAAAAAAACCCGACCTAAGTCGGGTTTTTTATTATGTGAAGATTAGTCTTCCGACGCTTCTTCATTAACCGGGCGACCGATTAATTCTACATATGCCATAGGTGCATTATCACCAGGACGGTTACCACATTTGATAATGCGGATATAACCACCAGGACGATCCGTAAAACGGGGTCCTAAATCAGTGAATAATTTTCCTACTGCTTCTTTGCTACGAGTACGATCGAAAGCCAGACGACGGTTTGCAACCGTATCAACTTTAGAAAGCGTAATTAGCGGCTCAGCAACGCGGCGAAGTTCTTTTGCCTTTGGCAATGTTGTACGAATCAACTCGTGTTCGAACAAAGAAATTGCTAAGTTTTTGAGCATCGCCTTACGGTGGGCACTGTCACGGTTTAAATGACGGCCAGATTTACGATGACGCATGTTAAAATCCTTACAAACTTGATTGTTAAACTAACTTCCTAAGAAGCTAGTCTATCATCATTCTTTAGGCTAGCCGGAGGCCAGTTTTCAAGACGCATATTAAGGGAAAGACCCTTGGAAGCTAAAACGTCTTTGATCTCTGTCAGCGACTTTTTACCTAAGTTTGGAGTCTTAAGCAGCTCAACTTCAGTACGCTGAATCAGATCACCAATATAGTAAATCTGCTCAGCTTTCAGACAATTTGCAGAACGAACTGTTAATTCCAGATCGTCTACTGGACGAAGTAGAACCGGATCAATTTCTGGCTCCTTAGCTTCTTCCTTAGCCTGATCAGCAGCGTCTTCAAGATCTACGAAGACTGCTAACTGGTGCTGTAGAATTGTTGCTGCGCGGCGGATGCATTCTTCCGGGTCGATAGTGCCGTTAGACTCGATATCAATGATAAGCTTGTCTAAATCGGTACGTTGCTCGACACGAGCGCTCTCTGCTACATAAGAAACACGGCGGACCGGGCTATAAGAAGCGTCTAATTGTAGACGGCCAATAGCACGAGTTTCATCGTCGTCACTGATGCGAGCAGCAGCGGGAACATAACCACGACCACTAGTGATCTTTAGCTTCATGTTAAGGCTTGCACCATGATTCAAGTGAGCGATGATGTGATCGGGATTAGCAATCTCAACATCTTGGTTCACTTGAATATCAGCTGCAGTCACAACACCTGACTCTGTCTTAGACAGAGATACAGTTGCCTCTTCACCATTGTGAAGTAATACAGCAACACCTTTCAGGTTCAGCAAGATCTCAATGATATCTTCCTGAACACCTTCAAGGGCACTGTATTCGTGTAATACACCTTCTATCTCTACTTCTGTGATGGCTGCGCCAGGCATAGAAGAGAGTAAGATACGACGTAGTGCATTACCCAAAGTGTGACCAAACCCACGCTCAAGCGGCTCTAAAGTCACTTTCGCACGTGTATTGCTTATTTCTTTCACGTCAATGTGACGTGGACTTAGAAACTCGTTTACAGAACGCTGCATAGTTACTCCAATCAAGAGTTCATGAATTACTTAGAGTAAAGCTCGACAATCAACTGTTCGTTGATGTCAGCTGAAAGTTCTGCACGTTCAGGAAGGGCTTTAAAAGTACCTTCCATTTTAGTTGCATCAACCTCTAACCATTCAACAACACTACGTTGAGAAGCCAAATTAAGTGCGTTTTTAATGCGCAATTGATTCTTAGCTTTTTCACGAACTGCTACTACATCACCTGCAGAAACCTGGTAAGAGGCAACATTTACCACTTGACCATTGACTGTAACTGAGCGATGAGAAACGATCTGACGTGCTTCGGAGCGTGTGCTACCAAAACCCATACGATAAACTACGTTATCCAAGCGGCCTTCTAGAAGTTTCAACAAGTTTTCACCTGTAGAACCCGAAAGAGATGCTGCTTTCTTGTAGTAGTTGCGGAACTGACGTTCCAGTACACCGTACATACGACGTACTTTTTGTTTTTCACGAAGCTGTAGACCGTAGTCGGACAGACGTCCACGACGGGCACCGTGTACACCAGGAACAGCATCAGCTTTACACTTGCTGTCTAGTGAACGGACACCGCTCTTGAGGAACAAATCTGTACCTTCACGGCGTGACAGCTTGCACGTTGGTCCAAGATATCTAGCCATTATTTCGACTCCAGTTTAAACACGACGTTTCTTCGGTGGACGACAACCATTGTGTGGTATCGGCGTCACGTCAGTGATGTTTGTTATTTTGTAGCCGCATCCATTCAGTGCACGTACTGCGGATTCACGACCAGGGCCTGGGCCCTTAACCAATACATCTAGGTTTTTCAAACCAAATTCAAGTGCTGCATTACCCGCACGTTCAGCTGCAACCTGTGCGGCGAACGGAGTACTCTTACGAGAACCACGGAATCCAGAACCACCAGAGGTGGCCCAAGATAATGCATTACCTTGACGATCAGTAATGGTGATAATTGTATTGTTAAAAGATGCGTGGATGTGCGCGAGGCCATCCACTACATTCTTTTTAACTTTTTTACGCGTGCTTTTGCCTGGCTTAGCCATAATTGGTAATTCCTATCGGCTTACACTTATTTACGAATTGGCTTACGTGGACCTTTACGCGTACGCGCATTAGTCTTACTACGTTGTCCACGAACCGGCAGATTACGACGGTGACGAATTCCACGGTAGCTACCAAGGTCCATAAGACGCTTGATATTCATAGAAACTTCACGACGTAGATCGCCTTCAACTGTCAACTTGCCTATTTCCCCACGGACAACATCGAGCTGCTCTTCGCTTAACTCGCTGATTTTAGTAGCTTCGGCGATGCCGGCAGCTTCTAGAACCTTTTGTGCTGTGGTACGGCCAACTCCGAAAACATAAGTCAGAGAGATAACCGCGTGCTTATTGTCAGGAATATTGACGCCAGCTATACGGGCCATTCAACTTACTCCATCTTAGATGCCTAGCTTTGTGCTAAACAAATATACCTATATATTCATACAAGGCGGCGAATTATACGGGCTGAATAAAAAACATTCAACCTTTTTTCACCACCTGCATGGCTTAAGTCAAGATTAATTAACCTTGACGCTGCTTGTGACGAGGTTCAACTTTGCAGATCACACGAACTGCGCCGTTACGTCTTACAATTTTGCAGTTACGGCAGATCTTTTTAACAGATGCACGTACCTTCATCATTCGCTCCTGGGGGCCATTAGCGCAGTAAACCTGCACCGCCACCTTTCAGATTCGATTTTTTCATCAGAGACTCATACTGGTGCGACATTAAATGTGACTGCACCTGAGCGACGAAATCCATTACAACAACAACTACAATCAACAGCGATGTGCCACCGAAGTAGAAAGGTACATTAAACAAGACGACTAGGAACTGAGGCATCAATGATACCAAAGTGATGTATAGCGCGCCAAATAACGTCAAACGACCTAATACTGTATCTATGTAACGGGCTGACTGCTCACCTGGGCGTATACCCGGTATGAAAGCCCCTGACTTCTTTAAGTTATCCGCTACTTCACGGGGATTAAACATAATCGCCGTATAGAAGAAGCAGAAAAACACTATAGCTATTGTAAAGAGCACTATATACAGCGGCTGCCCAGGTCCTAATGCCAGTGCGGCATTTTGAACAAAGTTAGCCCATGTACCCTCTCCCTGACCGAACCACTGTCCGATAGAGGCGGGGAATAATAAGATACTCGATGCAAATATTGGCGGAATAACACCGGCCATATTAACTTTTAATGGCAGGTGACTCGATTGCGCTGCATATACCTGACGGCCCTGCTGTCGCTTGGCATAGTTTATGGTAATGCGGCGTTGACCGCGCTCCATAAAGACTACGAAGCCGACTGTAGCAATGGCCAATATACCGATAGCTAACAAAGCGATAATTTGTAAATCACCTTGTCTTGCAGACTCAAACGATTGTCCGATAGCTCCTGGCAATCCAGCTACGATACCGGCAAAAATCAAGATAGAAATACCGTTACCGATACCTCGCTCAGTCACTTGCTCACCCAACCACATTAGGAACACAGCGCCCGCTACTAGAGTCACTACTGCGACGAAATAGAAACTAGCACCTGAGTTGAATGATACGCCCTGTTGCGCCAAGCCCGCTGCCATCCCGAAAGATTGCAAAGTTGCTAGCACTACAGTTCCATATCTAGTGTACTGACTTATTTTACGACGACCCGCTTCACCTTCTTTCTTGAGCTGTTCTAAGTGCGGGCTAACCACTGTCATCAACTGCATTATGATAGATGCAGA
Organism: 'Osedax' symbiont bacterium Rs2_46_30_T18; assembly: GCA_002163025.1. Lineage (GTDB taxonomy): Bacteria > Pseudomonadota > Gammaproteobacteria > Pseudomonadales > Balneatricaceae > Rs1. Next base: position 11,124 of record MABF01000239.1, on the reverse strand, counting down.
GATGTAGGGCATAATTCCCAACGCCAGAATACTCATACGCTCTAAGGCACCGCCTGAGAACATATTGAACATAGCTAGGATCGTACCTTGATTTTGATCAAACAGAGCAGCTAATCGATCTGGGTTAATACCAGGCACAGGTATGTGTGCGCCTATACGGTAAACCACGATTGCAATTAACACGAACCAGAGTCTTGCCCAAAGTTCGCTCAAGCCTGTTTGTCTTGTTGGTGTCGTACCTTTTTTAGCCATTTACGCCTCGAATTTACCGCCAGCAGCTTCGATTGCCGCCAATGCGCCTTTGGTCACTTTAAGACCTTTCACATTGACTGCCTTATTAATCTCTCCAGAGAGAATAATTCGAACTACTTTGATTTCGTGACCGATTAAATCGGCAGCTTTTAGAGCTGCTAAATCGACAACTGCCGCTTCAACTTTCGCAAGTTCGTTGAGACGGATTTCAGCAACATAACGCGCTTTGCGAGATGTAAAACCAAATTTTGGCAGACGTTGCTGCAATGGCATTTGACCGCCTTCAAAACCTGGTCTTACTTTACCGCCTGAGCGACTTTTCTGACCCTTGTGACCACGACCAGCGGTCTTGCCTAAGCCAGAACCGATACCACGACCTACACGCTTACCAGCTGGGTTAGAGCCAGCAGCAGGGCTGAGAGTATTTAAATGCATAACTGACCCCTTAGTCTTCTACTTTTAGCAAGTAGTGGACTTTATTGATCATGCCGCGAACTGAAGGAGTATCTTCAACTTCAACGGTATGTCCGATGCGACGTAATCCCAAACCTTTAACACATAACTTGTGCTTAGGTAGGGTACCAATTGGGCTACGAGTTAGCGTAACTTTTACAGTTTTAGCCATGTCTTATTACCCCAAAATCTCGTCAACAGTTAAACCGCGCTTGGCAGCAACGTCGTCCGGTGAGCGCATTTGCTTCAAACCGTTAACAGTTGCACGTACTACGTTTACTGGGTTTGTAGACCCGTAACATTTAGCTAGTACGTTGTGAACACCTGCAATTTCAAGAACTGCACGCATTGCACCACCGGCGATTACACCAGTACCTGCAGAAGCTGGCTGCATGTATACCTTAGAGGCACCATGGCGAGCTTTGATTGGGTACTGTAACGTGTCACCATTTAATTCAACACGGATCATGTTGCGACGTGCAGCTTCCATTGCCTTTTGAATTGCAACAGGAACTTCACGTGCTTTACCACGTCCGAAACCTACACGACCTTTACCGTCGCCTACTACAGTTAGTGCTGTAAAACCGAAAATACGTCCACCTTTAACAACTTTGGCAACGCGGTTTACTTGAACTAATTTTTCCTGTAGCTCACCATCTTTTTGTTCGTGATTTGACATCATCGACCTCTTTAGAATTCCAGGCCGCCTTCACGGGCTGCATCAGCTAAAGCTTTTACACGGCCATGGAATTTGAATCCAGAGCGGTCAAAAGCAACCTTTGTGACACCTGCTTCTTTAGCACGTTCAGCAATCAGAGAACCAACTTTCTGCGCCGCAGCGACATTACCAGTTGACTCAGCACGCATATCTTTTTCAACAGTAGAAGCTGATGCTAATACCAGGCTGCCATCGGCAGAGATAATTTGTGCGTAGATGTGACGCGGTGTACGATTTACGGTCAGACGTAATGCACCTAATTCACGCATTTTGATGCGCGAACGTAGCGAACGACGGACGCGAGATACTTTCTTAGCGTTCATAACCTAGTCCTACCTACTTCTTCTTAGCTTCTTTACGACGCACAAACTCGTCAGCGTAACGTACACCTTTGCCTTTATAAGGCTCTGGCGGACGATATGCGCGAACTTCTGCAGCCACTTGGCCAACCAACTGCTTGTCAGTACCACTGATAACGATAGTAGTCTGAGTAGGCGTCTCGGCAGTAATTCCCTCTGGTAATTCATGCTCAACAGGGTGAGAGAAACCAAGAGTTAAACTGAGGACTTTGCCTTTTGCCGCAGCACGATAACCAACACCTTGTAACATCAAAGTCTTAGAAAAACCTTCGTGCACACCAACAACCATGTTGTTGATTAGCGAGCGAGCAGTACCAGACATAGCGCGGGAGACTTTAGATCCATCGCGAGCGCTTACCTGTACTTGACCGTCTTCCTGTGCAATGGAAACAGCGGTGTGCATATCCATTGACAAAGTGCCTTTAGCACCTTTTACAGTGACGTGGTTACCTTTGAGCGTCAGCTCAACACCTGCAGGTACAGTAACGGGATTTTTTGCAATACGTGACATATTATTCCCCTTAGAATACTGTACAGATGACTTCACCGCCGATACCGGCAGCGCGTGCAGCGCGATCAGTCAACAAGCCTTTGCTTGTTGAAACGATAGCAACACCTAATCCGCCAGAAACTTTTGGCAGCTCAGTTGCACCTTTGTAGATACGTAAACCTGGACGGCTTACACGCGTAATTACTTCAATTACCGACTTTCCTTCGAAGTACTTTAGCTCAACGCTAAGAACGGGCTTAACATCACCTTCTACAGAGTAGTCAGTGATATAACCTTCGCTCTTTAGTATTTTAGCTAAAGAAACCTTCATCTTGGAAGACGGCATAGATACGGCTACTTTAGTAGCCATGTGCCCGTTGCGGATACGAGTGATCATATCTGCTAGGGTATCTTGCATGCTCATGCTTGTTACTTCCTTCGTTGTGCAGCACAGTGCGGTAGCTACTCTTATTGGGTGAGGATTAACACACCTTTATAAAGAGCGCCCTGACCACCGTGCTTATCATTACCTAACCGGTTATTACCAGCTAGCCTTTTTCAATCCTGGTACATCACCGCGCATTGCAGCTTCGCGTAATTTCATACGACTCAAGCCAAACTTGCGGTAAACACCATGTGGACGTCCAGTGATCGCGCAGCGGTTACGCTGACGAGATGCACTTGAGTCACGTGGTAACTTTTGCAACGCTACCGTTGCTTCCCAACGCTCTTCATCAGAAGAGTTATGGGCTTTAATGATTGCTCTTAGGTGGTCGCGTTTAGCGGCGTGCTTAGCAACACATTTAGTACGCTTTGTTTCACGCGCGATCATAGATGACTTAGCCATAATTTAAACCCCTATCACTTCTTGAATGGAAAATTCAGAGCAGTCAGCAATGCACGACCCTCATCATTGTTCTTAGCAGTGGTGGTGATGGTGATATCCATCCCGCGAATCTTATCAACTTTATCGAAGTCGATTTCTGGGAAGATGATCTGCTCTTTCACGCCCATGCTGTAGTTGCCACGGCCATCGAAAGATTTAGGATTTAAACCACGGAAATCGCGGATACGAGGAATAGAGATGTCGATTAGACGATCTAAAAACTCCCACATCTGCTGTCCACGCAGTGTAACTTTACAACCGATCGGCCAGTCTTCACGCACTTTGAATCCAGCAATGGACTTACGTGCTAATGTGACAACAGGCTTCTGGCCAGCAATCTGAGTCATGTCTCTTACGGCATGCTCCATTTGCTTTTTGTCTGCTAATGCTTCACCTACACCCATATTAAGAGTGATCTTGGTTAGGCGAGGAACAGCCATTGCGTTCGGGCTATTCAACTCTTCTTGTAGTTTGCTTTTTACTTCGCTAGCGTAAAGCGCTTTTAATCTAGACATGGCATTAGCTCCTTATTTACCGACGACTTCGCCGTTAGATTTGAAGAAGCGAACTTTAGTGCCATCTTCAAGAGTCTTGAAGCCAACACGATCGCCCTTGCCAGTGGCAGGGTTGAAGATCGCAACATTAGAAACAGCAATAGTTGCTTCCATCTCTACTATGCCACCCGGCTTTTGAGCTTGTGGGTTAGGCTTAGTATGTTTCTTCACCATGTTAATGCCAGATACGATCAAAAGATCGTTCTCAAGTATGCGCATAACCTTACCGCGCTTACCTTTGTCTCTTCCTGCAATGACGATTACTTCGTCGTTGCCTTTGATTTTACGCATAATATACCTTTATCGCTTCCTACTACCTTCTCATGCCGAAAAACGCCAAGCCCTTCCGGGATTGGCGTTTCAAAAAAACTTCAGTTAAAACTGAGTCTTATAGCACTTCAGGCGCCAGGGAAATGATTTTCATGAACTTCGTTGTACGCAGTTCACGAGTCACTGGACCAAAAATACGAGTACCCATAGGCTCGTTGTTCGCATTCAAGATAACCGCTGAATTTACATCAAAGCGGATAACTGAACCGTCTGGACGACGAACACCTTTACGGGTACGCACTACTACAGCATTAAGAACTTGACCTTTCTTAACCTTACCGCGTGGAATTGCTTCCTTAACAGTAATTTTAATAATGTCGCCGATACGTGCGTAACGACGGTGTGAACCACCTAAGACCTTAATACACTGTACTCGCTTGGCGCCGCTGTTATCAGCAACATCAAGCATTGATTCTGTTTGAATCATGGTTTACTCCAAATATTTAAATGGCAGAGAAAGCCTGCATTAAGCACTCTTTCCTGCCGATCAAATGGAGCGAGGGCGTATTCTACACCTTCGCAGCACTTTCTTCAATGCTTACGAGTACCCAAGTTTTACTCTTGGAATAAGGACGGGATTCAGCAATAGTAACTAAGTCCCCTGCCTTGCACTCATTGTTCTCATCGTGAGCGTGCATTTTGGAGGAACGCTTCATAAACTTCCCATAAATAGGATGTTTTTCGGTGCGTTCAACCAGAACAGTAATAGTTTTGTCCATCTTGTCAGAGACAACACGTCCAACTACTGTTTTTGTACGTTTTTCAGCGCTCATTATTTCTCACCTGCTTTCTGATTAAGTACGGTCCTAACACGTGCAATGTCGTGACGAACTTGACCCAACAGATGAGTCTGAGTTAACTGACCAGAAGACTTCTGCATGCGCAGATTAAACTGATCTTTCAGAAGATCTAACAGCTGCTGCTGTAGTTCTTCCGGATTTTTTTCACGCAATTCGTTCGCTTTCATTACATTACCGTCCGTTTGACGATGGTCGTAGCCAGTGGCAATTTAGCAGCAGCAAGCTTGAAAGCTTCGATAGCCAAATCGTCTGGAACACCACTCATTTCAAAAAGTACACGGCCAGGCTGAATCTGGCAAACCCAGTATTCAACATTACCTTTACCTTTACCCATACGCACTTCAAGCGGTTTGTTAGTGATAGGCTTATCTGGGAAAATTCTGATCCAGATTTTACCACCACGCTTTACGTGACGTGTCATAGTACGACGAGCAGCTTCGATCTGACGAGCAGTAATGCGTCCGCGACCAGTCGCTTTAAGTCCAATTTCACCGAAGCTAATTTTGGAACCGCGCTGTGCAAGACCGCGGTTGCGGCCCTTCATCATTTTGCGGAATTTTAGTCGTTTAGGTTGTAGCATTGATCTCTACCTCACTTAGACTTCTTTTTAGGTGCAGCTTTACGAAGGGCACGAACTTCTTCGATACCTCCCAAAATTTCACCTTTAAAGATCCAAACTTTAATGCCGATCACACCGTATGTCGTGTGCGCTTCGTAAGCTGAGTAATCGATATCTGCACGGAATGTGTGCAATGGCACACGTCCTTCACGATACCACTCAGAACGAGCGATTTCAGCACCACCTAGACGACCGCCAACCTGAATCTTGATTCCTTTAGCGCCCAAACGCATAGCGTTTTGCACTGCACGCTTCATAGCGCGACGGAACATTACTCGACGCTCTAACTGGCTAGCAACAGACTGTGCAACCAATTTAGCATCAAGCTCAGGCTTGCGAATTTCCTCGATGTTGATGTGAGCAGGAACACCCATCATCTTTGAGCAAGCGTTACGTAGCTTCTCAACATCTTCACCTTTCTTACCGATCACAATCCCAGGACGTGCAGTAAAAATGGTGATTTTTGCATTTTGTGCAGGACGCTCGATTTCGATGCGACTTACAGATGCATTAACTAGCTTATCTTCTAAGTACTTACGTACTTTAAGATCGCTTAATAACTTAACAGCGTACTCGCCTTTGTCTGCGTACCATACTGAAGTATGATCTTTAACAATACCAAGACGTATACCCGTTGGATGTATCTTCTGACCCATAATAAGTCTCCTAGCGCTTAATCAGACACCTTAACGGTGATGTGAGAGTTACGCTTAAGGATGCGGTCAGCACGACCTTTAGCACGTGGACTAATACGTTTCATTGTCACACCTTCATCAACGAAGATTGTAGACACACGAAGTTCGTCAATATCAGCGCCTTCATTGTGTTCGGCGTTTGCAATAGCAGACTCCAACACTTTCTTAACGATAACTGCAGCTTTCTTTGGACTGAACGCTAAAATGTCCAATGCATCTGCAATTGACTTGCCTCTAATTTGGTCGGCTACCAAACGCACTTTCTGAGCAGAAATGCGAGCGCCGTTTAATTTTGCAGCGACTTCCATCATTTATCCCCTTAGCGTTTGGCTTTTTTATCTGCAGAGTGACCACGATAAGTACGTGTTCCTGCAAATTCGCCGAGTTTGTGGCCGACCATGTCTTCAGTTACGAAAACTGGAACGTGCTGGCGGCCGTTATGTACTGCAATCGTCAATCCAACAAAATGTGGAAAGATAGTGGAGCGACGTGACCAAGTCTTAATTGGACGGCGTTCTCCTGCTTCAATTGCAGCTTCTACCTTCTTCAACAGGTGAAGGTCGATAAATGGACCTTTCTTCAGTGAACGTGGCACAGCTATATCCTCAATTTAATTACTTAGCAGAACGGCGACGGACGATTAACTTGTCAGTACGCTTGTTCTTACGTGTTTTATAGCCCTTAGTAGGTACGCCCCATGGAGTAACAGGATGACGACCACCAGAGGTACGACCTTCACCACCACCATGTGGGTGATCAACTGGGTTCATTGCCACACCGCGAACGGTAGGACGAACACCTAACCAGCGCTTAGCACCAGCTTTACCCAGACGACGAAGGCTGTGTTCACCGTTGCCAACTTCACCGAAAGTCGCAGTACATTCAACCAGTACTTTGCGCATTTCGCCAGAACGTAGACGCAGTGTAGCGTACATACCTTCACGGGCAACTAGCTGAGCGGAAGTACCGGCAGAACGAGCAATTTGCGCGCCTTTACCTGGTTTCAACTCAACACAGTGAATCACACTACCTAAAGGCATATTGCGGATTGGCATGTTGTTTCCAACTTTGATTTCAGCCTGTTGGCCAGAAACCAATTTATCACCAGCACTCACACCTTTTGGAGCAATAATGTAACGACGTTCACCATCTGCATAGACAAGCAATGCAAGATGCGCTGAACGGTTTGGATCATATTCCAAGCGCTCAACAGTCGCTGGAATACCTTCTTTGTTGCGACGAAAATCAACTAAACGATAATGCTGTTTATGACCGCCACCAATGTGACGAGTCGTAATACGACCGTTGTTGTTACGTCCACCACTCTTGCTTTTCTTCTCAACCAATGAAGCTAAAGGTTTGCCTTTATGCAGTTCTGCATTAACAACTTTAACTAAATGGCGACGTCCAGCAGAGGTCGGCTTTGTCTTAATAATTGCCATTTGTAAGCCCCTTATTCACCAAGGAAATCAATTTCAGAGCCATCAGCAAGACAAACATACGCCTTGCGAACATCACTGCGCTTGCCTAGGCCGCGTGCAGTGCGTTTGGTCTTACCTTTTGCGTTAAGTACGTTTACACGTTTAACAGATACGTTAAACAACTTCTCAACAGCTTCTTTGATTTCAACTTTAGTAGCATCTCTAGCCACACGGAAAACAACTTGCTGGCTTGCGTCAGCTATAATTGTTGCTTTTTCTGAAATATGCGGGCCAAGTAGTACTTGGTATAGGCGTTCCTGGTTCATGACAACACCTCTTCAATTTTCTTCAAAGCAGCCACAGTAACTAGCACTTTGTCAAAGCCAACTAGGCTTACTGGATCAATACCAGCAGCGTCGCGAACATCAACATGCGGCACGTTACGCGCAGCTAAGTACAAGTTAATTTCTACATCTTCAGTGATCAGAAGCGCATTTTGTAAACTGTACTCATCCATCTTAGCGATGAACTGCTTAGTTTTAGGTGCGTCTACCGAGAATTCTTCTACTACCACTAAACGCTCTTGACGTACTAGTTCAGACAAGATGCAACGCATTGCAGCGCGATACATTTTCTTGTTTACTTTCTGACTATAGTCACGAGGACGAGCAGCAAAAGTTGTACCACCTGAACGCCATAATGGCGAGCGGATAGTACCAGCACGAGCACGACCAGTACCTTTTTGACGGAATGGCTTAGCGCCGCCGCCAGAAACGTCTGAACGAGTCTTTTGTGCTTTAGTACCTTGACGAGCACCCGCCAAGTAAGCCGTAACTACTTGGTGAACGAGAGGCTCGTTAAAGTCCTTACCGAACGTAGCATCGGATACTTCGACCGATCCTGTTGTTCCAGTTAGATTTAGGTTCATTTCAAGTCTCCTTAGGCGCCAACTTTAACAGCTGGTTTAACAATTACGTCACCGCCAGTTGCACCTGGTACAGCACCCTTGATCAATAACAGGCCGCGTTCTACGTCTACACGTATAACTTCTAAAGTCTGAACTGTGCTTTGCACGTTGCCCATTTGACCTGCCATCTTCTTGCCTTTCCAGACACGACCAGGAGTTTGACACTGACCGATTGAACCTGGAGCACGGTGAGATAGTGAGTTACCGTGGGTGGCGTCTTGCATTTGGAAATTCCAACGCTTAACAGCACCTTGGAAGCCTTTACCTTTAGACGTTCCAGTAACATCAACTTTCTGACCGACTTCAAAGCGCTCAACTGTTAGTGAATCACCAACGTTGATACTTTCGTCACCCGACAGGCGGAACTCCCATAAACCGCGGCCCGCTTCTACGTTGGCTTTAGCATAGTGACCCGCTTTTGGCTTAGTAAGGCGATTAGCCTTAACTCCACCAGTAGTCACTTGAATAGCTTGATAACCATCAGTTTCAGCTGTTTTTACCTGAGTAACACGGTTCGGATCCACCTCGATGACCGTGACTGGCACGGATACGCCATCTTCAGTGAAGACGCGAGTCATACCCGCTTTTCGTCCGATTAAACCTACAGACATTTTAAATACCTCTTGCCAGTTGTGTACGGGACTGTAACCCACTACGGTGGCCCATTTCAGGAGCCTTCCACAAATAGCGCTTCATTATATGAATATTCTGAGCGCGTTGATTAACCTAAGCTAATCTGAACTTCCACACCTGCAGCAAGATCTAGCTTCATTAGAGCATCAACAGTTTTTTCTGTTGGCTCAACGATATCTAGAACGCGCTTATGAGTACGTATTTCATATTGGTCACGTGCATCTTTGTTTACATGCGGTGAAGTCAATATTGTTACGCGCTCTTTGCGAGTAGGAAGAGGGATCGGACCACGCACCTGTGCACCTGTACGCTTCGCAGTATCTACGATTTCTTGCGCTGAGGTGTCGATCAGGCGATGATCAAACGCTTTCAGACGTATTCTGATTTTCTGGTTTTGCATTCTGATCACACTTATTTAAGTTTTAGTAAGACAGCGTACTGCCTCCCCTTCTATGAAAGGGACGCAAATTCTACTCATGTCTTGAGCCATAGTCAACCTTAATGGTATGTTTTTTAACCATGGCGCTTAACTGTTACTTTGCTAGGGAATATCAGCCTGAAACGGCCAGAATTAATGACGTTCTTTTGATCGGTTTTAGAATAAGCTAATTTAGGTAACGACGGATTTACCTTCCAAATGATACACCCACGAAAAGCAGTATATTTTAATTATAAATCTGATTAGCTAGCTAGCCATTTAACCCAGCGACCATGACCTTCTACTTCTGCTAACTCGAAGTCAGACTCCCTGCCACTACGCATTACAGTACAACGCAAATTCGGCTTAATATTGTTGTATATGTGCAACAGATCCCGCTCCTTTCCCAACATTGATATATTTGCCAGTAGCTGATCCTTAGCCCGGGCAGATATCTGATTTGCAACATGGGTATGGTAAATACAGGGGATCGTGTCTTTTGGAAGGTGCCTTACTATTTCTTCAAGCATAGCAAAACCATCCCCCTGATACAGGTCAAGCTGATGTTGACAGCGTATTTCAATCGCCTTGTGTAATAGCGCTCGCCTCCCATGATGATCAGGCCAAATCAGTGCATATAACCACTGCACATCATCGACATTTTGCAAATCGATAATATTTAGATCCAAGCCGATGCGATGTGAAATTTGAGGAAACTTCTGATGCGCAACCTGAGGATAACCGCCTATAAAATCAATGGCCAATTTTACGCTTGAATCTAGCGCTCCATACTCTACTCCCTGGCCGGCACTATATAGATATTGGTCTGGCAATAAATTCAAACCAGCACTTGTACCCACTTCAATTAACGCCAACTGACAAGCCGAACCCAACCTCTGGTACCCAGTTGATATAGCTGGATACAGGTAAGCACAGCGCCTGACCTCGTTTGTTTGCACTAATCTACTATTGAGCAGTACTTTGATAGCATCATTATTTGCCAGGCAGAATAATTTAAAATAAGAAAAAGCACCGTCAACATCTACAGCGCTCGCATTGATACTTTTATAATACCCAGCCAGAGGGTGTGAGGACTCACGGGCTAACAAATAATGCACTGCTGCGAACAACATATTGGGCACAGGCTGGTCGTTTCGGCATTCACTTGCCAACCACAAAACATCAGCGTCCAATGCTATTTTCTTGCTAAGATAATAATACAGAGCCGATGAATATTTACATTCTCGCTCAGCAAAATCCACAAACAAACTGGCTATATTTCTATCCATGAAACACTCCAATGCAAACCAATTATCTGGCTAATTTACCCCATCAATTTTTTATTCAAAGCCGCTACAGATTTATAGCCTGTTCAACAAATCATCATAATCAAATAATACACCTGGATCAGATTTGCGTTTATGGGCGATCCCAGCACACTCAAACTTTGTATTATCTACATCTGAATGCCGCACTATGCTACTTGTAGAAATTTCAGGATACCTACTCATCACCCCTGTGAGTAACTT
>MABF01000116.1 GCA_002163025.1 'Osedax' symbiont bacterium Rs2_46_30_T18 | reverse complement strand
GGTTGACCATCACTTTAGGTAACCCTAAAACCATCGCCTTTTACCTGGCACTGTTACCGGTTGTTATTGATTTAGAAACTATCACTATACAGACCTGGGCCAGCGCGCTGATCCCATTGACCATCGCCATATTATTTGTCGTAGGTACTGTCTTTATTCTCGGGGCGGTCGCAGTCAGGCGCAGTTTATCCGGTGCGCATGCGCAACAAGTGATTCATCGCAGCGCAGCTACCGCGATGTTTTTAGCGGCGGGGTCACTGGTAGGTAAAGAGATGTAAAGCTTCTAGGCAGGCCCGAGTTGATAACCTTGAATAGCAGGGATCACTAGCGGTAATAAACTCACTTATCACAGCCACTTTACAGATCTCAAAACATCAGATGCAAGAGGCGTAGCTGTCACTCTAAGCCTCTGTAAATTACTGCGTACCAGTCTCTTATCTGCTTTCTTAGATGCTAACACGGTAGTTCTGTCAGGCTACCAATAGCTTCTAGCTGCTTGGAAGCAAAGTAATAGATGATCTACTTTGCTTGCAGCAGAAGGTATTTTGGCTCTCTTTTTCTGTAATTAAACCCCTTGAATAATGAAGCCTCTTTCCAACCTCTGCCTCCTTTTGAACTTGTTGCTACTGTGTAACAAAATTGTCATATAAGTGAAATATGCTTGTCATCTGATCGTCACAAAGTCGTTTAAGAAACATAAGTTGCATGCTAAGAAGCATAAATAAGCTGTAGTGTGCCCGCAAATAGATAAGGTGAACAGATTGACTATTAAGCAAAAAATGTTATTGATGGCTGCGATAGCCTGTATGGGGTTCATTACACTGGTCAGTTTAAACTCCCTGGCAATTGACGCTTTAGAACGGCTACACAATGTCTCCTCACTCTCTGCTCAGTTGCGCGCTGATATGTTGATGTTAAGGCGCCACGAAAAAGATTTTCTGGCCAGAAAAGATCTGCAGTATCTGCAAAAATTTCAACAGACATACCAGCAGTTGATGCAGCGAGTCGACCAATTACAAGCACGAGTGCACAGTGCAGATATAGAAAAACAGCAGGTCAACAACTTTGCCAGTGTCATTAGTGACTATCGACAGCAATTTTTACTGTTGGCTGAACAGCAACAGTTAATAGGTATAGACGCCACCGATGGTTTATATGGATCACTGCGTTCGCAAGTGCATAAAGTTGAGACTCTGATAAAAGAATACGAACAGAAGTATGGAGAGAGTGCCGAGCTACACAGTTTAATGCGCACTATGTTGATGCTGAGGCGTCACGAGAAAGATTTTATGCTCAGGAAACAACTTAAATACGTTGTAAAATTCTCTCAGAGAATGGTTCAGATGCAACAAAAAGTCGGGGCAGCGTCTCTGCAGAAAAATTTCAAAGAAAGTGCTAGCACTGCACTGAGTCTCTATGATCAACAATTTTTGCAGTTGGCAAGCGCCGAGGAAAAGCGTGGCTTAAATAGTCAGCTGGGAATTTTGGCAGAGATGCGTGACGTTATTCATCAGAGCGAGACTCAATTAGATGAACTGGGGCAACAGATAACTAAAGCGACGGTCAATCTTATTAGCCGGGAAAAATTACTGAATTTAGCCGCTGCGGGGCTGTTGCTAGTATTGACTATGGCCGCTATTTTTATGTTGTCGAAGAATATAACTAAACGCATTTCACTACTGGCAAGCATGATGTCTAAAGCATCCAGGGAGAGAGACCTCAGTAGTCGGATCAAGATGTCAGGGGCCGACGAAATTACCGCTATGGCCAATGTTTTTGATCGGATGATGCAAGAGTTTGATGAATTGATGCAGCAAGTAGGACAATCTTCAAGGCAATTGTCGAAAGCCGCAAGTGCGCTACAAAAATCGAGCGAGCAATCACATCACGGGGTTAGTTTGCAGTTGCTCAACAGTGAGCAGCTGGCGGCGGCAATGGGGCAGGTGAATGTTTGTGCCAATGATGTGGCAGGGCATTGCGCAGAAGCTGTAACGGCGTCAAAAAAGGCCCAACAAATGTCTGCAAAAGGACAGCTACGGGTGCAGGAAAATGTACTCAGCTATAGAAAGTTAGTTGATGAGATACAAAGTTCCAGCCTGATTATTGAAGAGTTGAATCAACAGAGCAGTAATATTGGCGCAATGTTGGCAGATATAGGTAGCATTGCAGACCAAACCAATTTACTGGCGCTTAATGCTGCTATAGAAGCCGCCCGCGCCGGAGAGCAGGGCCGTGGTTTTGCAGTGGTTGCCGATGAAGTAAGGAATCTGGCAATGCGCTCGTCGCAATCTACTCAAGATATAGAAGAGGTCATTGGCAAGTTACAGCAGTTGGCTGGCAGCGCAGTGGCGGCCATGGCCAGAGGAGGAGTGCAGGCAGATGACAGCATACAAAACACTGATAATGTCAGTTTAGCCCTTAAGCACATTAAAGGATCTGGCGAAGCGGTCAATAATATCAATGTACAGATAGCCGCGGCGGCTGATGAGCAATTAGTAGTTTGTAATGAAGTTAGTCAAAATATTGAATCTGTCGCTGCAATAGCCCGTGAAACAGCGGACCTGACCGAGCAAGTCGCAGATTCGGGGTTGGTACTACAATCATTGTCTGAGCAGTTAGCCGAGAATGTGCAGTTGTTTAAGTTATCCGCCTGACAGTTTAGTAACGAAACATCGCAGTGTCCTTTATTAACGGATACTGCTGTAAGGGGATCAGGCCTATCGGCTATCTATTGATCGGAAAATTGGTTGTTAATTCATAGGGAAAGCAGTTAACTAGTTATAAGTTGATAACTTGGCAATCACCCACTGCTCGGCGAGCTGGTAATCGGTAAAAAATTCAAATTCGATGCCTGCGTAGCTATAGACTCTGGTCATTTGCGTTATAGTGACAAAGCCGGAGGTGCCCTCGGGGAAGATTATAGCGGAGACACAACAGCCGCGCTCCTTTCTGGATTTACAGGCGCCTTTGATCCCCTCTTCTGCCTCTGGAGTGAGCAAAAAATTTTCATTAGTTGTTACAATTTGCCCCCAAACTGTGGGCATTTGGCTTATGAAGGTATCGATCTCTTTATTATAAGCTTGCACAAAGGGCAAGTTGAACGGGCCCTTTGAATCGATGATTAATAAATTCCCTTTTCGCTCAATGCTGCTCTGACCGTGAGATTTGTCCATATTTAGCTTGTGTCTAACCCTTCAGTTTTATGCTTCTATTAATGGTGTAATTACCGGTTCTTTACAATGTGACTTATTATTATTTTTGTTGAGGAATGCAAAAACTCAGTTGAAATATATTCAAAAAGCAATCTAACTCAGTGGATCAAAAAATGGCTATTGTGTTTAATCAATTAGCGTTATTCTTAGCTGAATCAAGTGATAGACAACAACTTTAAAGATGATAATCATGACAATAAACAAAGCCTGGTCAAAAGAAAATGCAGCAGTGCGACTGAAAGAGACATTTGCGCGTGTTGCGGAGGGCGAAAAGCAATTGCAAAGTGTCTTTACCCAAACCTTTGATAGCACTGCTGGGCAAGATGTTGAAAACCTTGCCACTGTCTTAGACAATGAACTGCTTGGTGCGCTGATTTCTGTGAAAGACCTGTTTGATGTTAAAGGTTTTGTCACAAAAGCGGGTAGTCGTATCTTAGAGGGCAGCGCAGCGGCAACTGTTGATGCCGAGGCTATAGCGCGGTTGCGCGAGGCGGGAGCGGTATTGGTCGGGCACACTAATATGACTGAATTGGCCTACTCAGGATTAGGGTTAAATCCACATTACGGCACCCCGGAAAACGTACTCTATGCCGACTGTATACCCGGTGGTTCCAGCTCTGGAGGTGCCGTGTCTGTGGCCAGAGATCTGGTTGATATTGCTATAGGTACAGACACTGGAGGCTCAGTGCGCATACCCGCAGCCTTCAATGGCATCGTAGGTTTTAAGCCAAGCCAGTACAGTGTTTCTAGAGTGGGTTGCAAAGCGCTGTCGAGAAGCCTGGACAGCGTTGGCCCTATGGCTAAAACGGTGGCGGCCTGTAGAGCCAGTTACCAGTTAATGTCTAACAGCCCTGCAGGGTTAACTAATCAGCACCCTAGAGAGTTTGTCATCCCTACCAATTTTGGTATGGACGAGCTAGCGCCAGCAGTGGCGAGCGCTTTTGCAGTGGCAGTCGACAAACTATCGGCGGCCGGCTGTAACATTGTAGAGCGGCCGTTAGCAGTGTTAGATCGCTATTCAGAGCTGCCGGTCTGGCACTTTTCCTCAGTGGAGTGTTGCGCCGAGTACTTGCATTACTATCAAAGCGTGCCAGAGAAATTTGATCCGCGGGTGTTGAAACGCCTGCAGCGCGCGCAGGAAGTCGATGCTATCAGTTATCGTCAGACTTTAAACTTAAGGCAGTCACTGATTGAACAGTATCAGGTCGAGTTGGGCGATAATATTTTGCTGCTGCCGACGGTACCTGTGTTGCCGCCTAAGTTCAGTGAGTTCGAGCAGGACAGCGAATACGACCGACTGAATTTGCTGATCTTAAGGAACCCGACATTGAGCAATGTGATGGATGGCTGTAGCATTTCACTGCCCTTTTGCAGTGACACTGACCACATAGGTGTTATGCTCAGCGCCGTCAATGGTCGCGATCAGGCTCTGCTCAACTGCGCAGAATATGCTGAGCAGGTTCTGAGTAGAGAATTACGCTGACTGCTTGAACGTACCTTACTGCCGATCTAAATGCCGACAATTCTCTTCTACTGCTAGTTTTGTTCTAGTACTAGTACCGCCGTGGTATCTGCTACAAGGGCGCGAAAAATATGTGGCTGATCGCCGGGGTAGCTGATGTAGTCCCCTTCACAGAGTTCCACCGGCTGATCAACTAATCCTACCAAGGCTTTACCGCTGGTGATAATTAAATGTTCAACAACCCCTGCGCCGTGCGCTGTAGATAATTTGTCGCTGCCAGGTTGAGCGCTTATTGCATAAATATCACGGCGTGCAGAAGGTGGGCAGGTGGCCAGCAGTATGGCGCTGTAATTTGATTGTTCTGATGTAACACTGACTCCCTCACCACGGCGAATGATCTGTACTTGTGACTTTGGCGGCTCTATTAAGCGGGAAAAGGGGATGGCCAGAGCGCCACACAGCGCCCAGAGTGTTTCTAAACTGGGGTTGCCCACACCCGATTCTAACTGCGATAGGGTTGATTTAGCTATGCTGGCGCGCTTGGCTATTTCGCTGAGCGAGCAGCCGGCTCTTTTACGTTCGCGCTGTAGTGCCGCTGATATGATAGCGATTGGGGCAGAGTCAGGGTTTTTCATAGTAATTCCGTTATATAAAACGATTGTTCGGTTTGACAGTCTGGATTATGTGGTTCATTATATCGATCAATCGTTCGAAATGGAATACAGCAATGCTGAGTGGTTTGCTTGCCTTAAAGAAAAATAAAGTGCTGTCCAGCATTGTCTTGGTCTGCCTGGCGGATGGTCTAGTGGGTGTTTCTTACGGCGCCGTATCAGTAACAGCCGGTCTGGAGCTGTGGGTGCCACTAACGCTGGCAATACTGGTATTAGCCGGGGCGTCAGAATTCCTGTTTGTCGGGATCCTCGCCGCCGGTGGCAGCCCTTTGATGGCGGCGCTGGCTGGATTACTGGTGAATATTCGGCTACTTCCCTTTGGTTTGTCAGTGCAACAACAGCTGGGGTCGGGCCCATTGAGCTATTTTGGCTGTCATCTGCTCAATGATGAATCCGTGGTTTTCGCTGTCAGCCAGTCTACCCCAGCGCAGCGCAAAACGGCTTTTTGGCTCTGTGGTCTGGGCATCTTGCTAATGTGGCCGCTGGGAGTTTATCTGGGGGGCGTATTGGGCGCACTGGTTGAAGATACCGCGGTATTTGGTTTAGATGCATTGTTTCCGGCAATCCTTTTAGCGCTGGTGGTTCCAGGATTAAAATCGTTGCGCCAATTAACAGCAACTTTTAGTGGGGCGGCATTAACATTGTTGGCGACGCCTTTTTTAGCGGCGGGCCTGCCCGCAGTGCTATCCATAGCGGGTGTTTACCTGGGAAAAAAATTACATGCAAAATGATACAACTTTGCTACTTGTGGGGATCCTGCTGCTGGCCGCGGGTACTTATCTGCTGCGCTTAGCAGGCCCTTTGCTAAGTAGGCACTATCATTTTAGCGGCGAATTTAAACAGCTCCTGGCAGAAATGGTGGCGGTGTTACTCTTTGCAGTGGCCATCTCAGCGACTTTTTTCGAAGCCGAGCACTACGCGGGTCACGCCCGGGTTTTCGGTGTCAGTGTAGCTGCCTACTGCGCTTACAAGAAGCTACCTTTTTTAGTCACAGTGCTCAGTGCTGCGCTGGCTACTGCCTTAGTGCGCTTGTTAGGAGTGGCTTAGGGAAGAGCTTGCAGAGGTAAAAGTTACAGTAATTTTTGCATGCTGTAGTTGGTTAAAGTTTGTTGATTTCTCTCAAGGCTGTTTTCTCGTATAACGGTAAAGCCGAATTTTTCGAACAGAGGCTTTGCTACCAGCGATGCTTCAACATATAAACGTTTATTACCGCTGTTTCTGGCCAAGTTGAGTATGTGATTGAACAGCGCTCTTGCTACACCTCGCCTCTGGTAATTGGGAGAGGTATACAGACAATCGATGTGCCCATCAGATTCTAACTCTATGAAACCGGCAACCTTATTTTCAATGATGGCTAAATAAGGTTTTCTAACCAGTAGCCTAGCTGTCCAGCGATCGTAATCCGGGGGTGTGGCTGCCCATGCCTCTTGCTGTTCAATGGAATACACAGATGTATCAATGCTGTGAATACTGTGGTGAAAAAGATCTGCTATTTCAACAGCACGTTCTGGGATGTACTCAATAATTTTCATGGCAGTCCTTAGAGAATATTTTTGCACTATGTTTTTGATAACATGAGCGCCCAGATCGGTAATTTTTCCTTTACCATTTTTTGGTAACCAATCTGGTTTTGTCTTTTGTTAAAGAGCATAAGCGTGCCGCACTGCTGCCATTTTTGATCAAACATCTCGAATATTGAATTGACTATGTTTCGCGCCAAAAATTTTCTTTGTATCTCCTCTGGGTAGCTCTGCCATTGGCTGCTGCTGTGTTGCCAGTACTCAGAGCCAAAGTGCATCTGTTGCTGGTAGCTATCAATGAGCGACAACTGTTTGTCACTGACATTTTTATCGTGGACCCATATTCCCAACAGTAAAAAGCTGACTAATAATATGCCAGTTACCGATATCAGTAATTTTGTTTTCATTCTAATGAAATCCGGATAGTCGTAAACGAAGCAGGTTTTACCTGACAGGAAAGTGCCATCCTCTCGTAGAATCTACAGGGGTTACGGTATGGTGTTTTTGGGTTTTATTTTGGCCAGTGCCCACAGCTCTGCACTAAAAGTGTCCTCAAAAAACCCATGTTCGACTTCGGCAAAATCGTATACCCTGCTAATCTGGTCCTTAAGAATCGCTTTAGAGTTAGGGTTTTCCAGGACTACAGCAGAGACCCGCAAGCCGCGACTTTTGCGTACAGAGACTGTCTGGCACATACGCCGTTCTGCATCAGGGGTCCATAAACTGTCTTGGTGTATCACTATCACTTGGCCCCAGACGCTGGGCATACTATCAATGATCGTTGTGATATCGCTGTTATGATTTTCGACAAGTTCTGTATTAAATGGCCCCTTACAGTTGGTCAGTAATAGTGGGCCTTTTCTTTGAATAGAATATTCACCGTGCGCTTTAAACATATCACCTTAATCCTTTAGCAATAATGTATATAGGCTTATTTTTTGTAGCAGTAGACCTTCTATTTAAACACTTTATCGAGTTGATTTATACGCTTAGCTAATCTAATCGCTCCCTGCTTGGAAGGCGGGGAGCCGTTGTTACTACTCCTGATATTTCTCTATTTTTGTAGCCTGCATTAGATAACCGGTTTCAGCCAGTTCATGTGAATTGCTCTGAGTTTTGAGCTGTCCCTGTACATAGACGACTTCCCACATTTCTGGAAGTGGTGCGCCCTGGGCAAACTTTACGTAGATTATCTGGTTTGGTTCAGGTGCCGGCACATGCAGGCAGGCGCCATAGAAAGGGACTAATAATAGTTCAGTGACCGTATTTGCATTGCTTTGCAGCGGGATTACAAATCCGGGAATGCGCACTTGGCTGCCATTTAATTCAGCGCGGGTCTGGCCAAACTGACTCTCGTTAAAGTCTATCTCCTCACCATTGAGTTGCGCCAGGCCGATTTTCTCGTACAGATCTTTTTCGCTCTGAGGGATCAAATCTTGCCATTGCAAATTCAGTGGCTCACTGGCGTTAACAGTAAAAGATAGACAACATAAAAGGATAAATATTAAGCGTTGCATAGTTACTCCGGGCGTAGCTGGGTTAAATTCGAATGGTCATGCCATCGGCGAGTGATTGCCGGTAGGCGCGAAAAGCGGGAATCAGGCCTATGAGCATCCCACCGAGTAGCACAGTGACGATTAATTTGAGTTCATGTGTACTGATGGACGCTGACTCAATACTGATGCCGAAACGACTATTGATCAGTGGTGCGATAGCTGCCAGTAACAGGTAAAGAAAACTAACACCTAGACTTATCCCGGCGGCGGTGATTAACGTTGCCTCTGCTACTAACAGCGCGAAAATGTGCCCAGGTCTGGCACCCATGGCTCGCAGGATAGCCATCTCCCTGCGTCGCTCTTGTAAGCTGGTCAGCAGACAACTGAGCATCCCCAGTAGACCTGCGACAACCACAAACCCGGATATCGCCAGCAGCGCCTGCTCTGCAATCGACATCATCGACCACAATTGATGCAGAGCGACCCCCGGCATAATGGCCGTGAGTGGCTCCGTTGGGTAATTGTTGATTTTTCGCTGCACGGAAAAGGTTTTAATTTTCGATTTCAGGCCCAGCATAAAAGCAGTAATTTGCTCTGGATGAAAAGTAGGCTGATGCTGGTTCTTACTGGTGCCGACATTACCAGCGGGGTTCCAACCGGAGTGCAGGGCTTCGATGGCCGCTAAGCTCAAGTGCACTGTTTTATCGACAGGGGTACCTGTTGGCGCCAAAATGCCTACTACTTTAAAAGGTAAGTTATCGTGGCGAGTGAAGGATTTATCACTGATTCCGTGGGCGATAATTATTTTCGAGCCTACGCTATAGCCCAGTTTTCGGGCTACATCTGCCCCTATGACAGTATCAAACAACTGCGCAAAGGGCTGACCGCTATCGAACTGCAGCGCTTGTCTGTTGCCGTACTGGTAGAATTTAAAGTAGTCAGTGTTGGTACCCATGACCCTGAATCCGCGGTGTGAATCACCCAGTGAAATAGGGATAGACCATTTAACATCAGCCTGGCCGGCAAGCTTTTGGTAGCTCTGCCAGTCAATATTATTAGTGGCGTTGCCAATTCTAAACACTGAGTATAAGAGTAAATTGACTTCTCCTGAGCGCGCCCCGACGATCAAGTCGGTATTGGAAATAGTGTTGGCGAAGCTGTCTTTGGCCTGAGTTCTGATGCGCTCCACCCCCAGTAATAACAGCATTGAAATAGCCACAGTAAATACTGTGAGTAGGGCGCTGGAGCGACGATTGTTGATGCTTTTCCAAGTGAGCAGTGCAATAGTTTTCACTGTGTAACCCCCTGCAAATTAATATCCTGCAATTGCACACTGCGATCAAACAGCGATTCCAAACTGGGGTCGTGGCTGACAAAAATCAGTGTGGCCCCGCTGCTCTGGCACTCTTGCATCAGCAGCTCGATAAAAGCACTGCGGGTGTCGTGATCCAAAGCCGAACTGGGTTCGTCGGCAATAATCAGCTCGGGGCTGCCAATCAGGGCTCTGGCTGCTGCCACCCGCTGCTGCTGGCCAATGCTCAAGGCACTGACAGGCGTCAAGATATCCATATCAGAGAGCTTTAACTTGCTCAGTAATTTACGCGCCTGCTGTTTGGGGTCAGCGGCTACTCTGTCGGCACGGCTGCTGGAAAAGCGACAGGGCAAGAGCACGTTATCAATCACTGACAAGTAGGGGATCAAGTTAAACTGTTGAAAGATATAACCTATGTGATCGGCTCTGAACTTGTCCCGGCGGGCGCCGCTCATCTCACAGAGCTGCTGACCTAATACTTTAATGGAGCTCCCCGAGTTGGCGGGGATTATGCCTGTCAGTAAATTAAGCAGCGTAGATTTACCGCTGCCACTGGGGCCTTTAATGAAGAGCTTTTGCCCTTGCTGTAAAGCAAAGTGCTCAATATCTATGCTCAGTTGCTGTCGCTTTGGCCAGCTGTAAGTCAAGTTATCCAGTTCAAGAATATTCATAGTCATATTAGCAAGTGTTGCCACTTGCTAACCTGTAACAGTTAAAAACCAATAACGGCCTGGTTGGCAGTCAGTGACAGGGATTTTTGACCAGCATCAGTGATCAATTGCACATCAATTTTTTCACTGGCGGGAAAGTGCTCAAACCAACGGCTGGAAATTTGCTTTAATCCTTTAATATTGTCGCAACGGTACTGGTATTGCGCGCTAAAACCGCCATGCTCACCCTGTTCTTCATGTTCTTCATGTTCTTCATGTTCTTCATGTTCTTCATGTTCTTCATGTTCTTCATGTTCTTCATGTTCTTCATGTTCCTTAGCGTCATCCTTACCTGCATGCTCCTCATGCTCCTCATGCTCTTTAGCTTCGTCCTTAGTTGCATGCTCACCGTCAACCGGCGGGGCTAAATTGTGTTGTACATCGACACTTAGCAGTTTGCATTGAGCGGCAGAAGCCAAACTAAATAGTTGTTGTGGTTGCTGCAATTGGTCCTGTGCCGCTTGCAGTTGACGCTGCTGTTGATCGGTTTCAGGTGCGTGCTCGAAACCCAGCAGATCAGAGCCCGGCGCTTGTACCTCGATCAGTAACTGTTTCCCCTGTTGGGCAATATTAAATTCCACCAGCCCGTGCTGGTGGCTCTGATGTTGAATAAATGATTGTTTTGGGTGGTCCTCCCCGGCTGCACTGACCAGCAAACTAGTGCTGCTGATCAAGAGAGCTAACAAGGTTACTGGATAAGTAATTACAGTAGGTTTAGTGCGAAGAGTCATAGTGGCCCCTAATAAAGTGTACTGGGAAACTGTGCGGCGAATACCCGCCGAAAACGATGCCTGCTATTTATGGGTCAAAACGACTTAAAACGGCACCTTGAGCACAGTTGATCGAACTCGACAATAGCGAAGAGTTCTTTCAAAAAATGTTGGTAGTTTTTGGCAAAAAGGGAATTTTCGGGCTAACAGCTATTGCCACAGCAAGTGCGGGCAAAATTGAGTCAAATGGGAAATGTCATCCGAAAATACTAAGAAAGCAGTGGTGGGCCGCGCGCTTGTAGTTGATAGACATTGACTGTGACGAGGCGTAACAAACGCTCAGAGGTTTTGAAAAATTTGCTTTTGCTCAGTACAGTGTTTATAACATCGCCGTCAATAGCATGGGCACAGGCGCTAAACAAACTGCAGTGATGCTCAGCGTGGTGCGCAGCATCGGTATCCGTTTGGTGGGCAATCACGCTAAAATTGAGCAGCAGTAATAGCAATGCCAGGGCGCAGTGAAGGCTCTTGTTTGACAGCAAAGGTTTATGCATTGATGGCTCTTAGGAGTGATTTGTCTATTATGTTATACTATAACTTTTGAGCTGCCTATCATTTATTTCTCGCTTTGAAGGATTCATCATAGCTAAGAACTGCTACCTGCTGTGGTTTTCGCTGTGAAATAAACGGAGAAAAACAATTTTTGCCTATGAAGTTAATGACACGCCTTGTGTTAAAGTCTGCGATTATTAACCGCTAATTTTAGATACCAAACTATGAGCCAAGTAAACTACCAGGCAATTTTTAGTGAAATCATCGCTGAACTGCAGCATGCCGACAACCTCGGGGAGGTTGCCTCGTATATCCCGGAGTTGGCACATGTAGATGCCAATAAGTTAGGGATACACCTGACAACTTTAGATAACAGCCATTTCTCAGCCGGGGATGCGCAGGAAAAATTTTCGATTCAAAGTATCTCTAAAGTACTGTCTCTGACCTTAGCTTTTAGTTTGCTCGGCAGTAAATTATGGAGCAGGGTAGGAGTTGAACCTTCCGGTAGCGCTTTTAACTCACTGGTGCAGCTGGAGTACGAGCGCGGAATACCGCGCAATCCGTTTATTAATGCCGGGGCTATAGTGGTCTGCGATGTATTGATCAGCCTGCTGAAAGACCCGAAAAAAGAGCTGCTAGCCTTTATCCGTAAAGTGGCCGGCAGTGATGAGATTCACTATAACGAGCGGGTCGCGGTATCAGAAATTCTCTCAGGGCATAGAAACTATGCGCTGATTCATCTGATGCGCGACTTCGGTAATATTCACAACGATGTCGAAGATGTACTGGATTTGTACTTTTATCTCTGTTCCATCGAAATGAGCTGCAGCGAACTGTCAGGCGCTTTTACGTTTCTGGCCAGCAATGGTATAAACCGACTCGGTGGGGATATGATTGTAAGTCCCAGCAAGGCCAAGCGTATTAATACTATTATGCAGTTGTGCGGGTTTTACGATGAAGCGGGGGAGTTTTCCTTTAGGGTAGGGCTACCGGGGAAAAGTGGTGTGGGCGGCGGTATAGTCGCTGTGCATCCTGGCAAGTACTCGATAGCAGTGTGGAGCCCCAAGCTGAATAAAAAAGGCAACTCCTACCTGGGCATGAAAGTACTGGAGATGCTCACCAGTAAAACGGAGTCTTCGATTTTTTAGTTTTAAGCTTTTCCTCTGCTTGTAAAAAGCCTCAGTTGT
>MABF01000359.1 GCA_002163025.1 'Osedax' symbiont bacterium Rs2_46_30_T18 | reverse complement strand
GGTTATACCGATGCCGCGGGCAATGCCGGTACCGCTAATACTTCGGCTAATTATACGATTGATACGATTGATACAACAGCGCCTACTGTGGCCATCACTATGGTAGATACAACTTTAATTATAGGCGATACATCACTGGTCACTTTTACTTTTAGCGAAACGCCGACAGATTTCACCCAAGCTGATATCAACGTCGACAACGGCAGTTTAAGTGCTTTTTCAGTAACCGCTGATGACAAAATCTATACCGCCACCTTCACACCGGACACTAATATTGAAGAGAGCACGAACCTCATTAGTGTTAGCACCGATTATACCGATGCCGCAGGCAACGACGGTGTCGCGAACAATTCTGCTAATTACAGCGTCGATACTAAAGCACCGACTGTCACTATTAGCCTGGCAGATAGCGCATTAAAGATAGGTGAGACCTCAGAGGTCACATTTACTTTTAGTGAGGCACCCATAGGATTTATTGCAACTGATATCAGCGCAGATAACGGCAGCATCAGTGGCCTTGCAGTGAGCAGTACCGATAACAAAGTCTATACCGCTACCTTCACCCCAAACACAGATATTGAAGACAGCACCAACCTTATTAGTGTTAGCAGCGATTATACCGATGCCGCAGGCAATATCGGTTTAGTAAGCAATTCTGCCAATTACAGCGTCGATACTAAAGTACCCACTGTCACTATTAGCCTTTCAAAGAGTACATTAAAGATAGGTCAGACTTCAGAGATCACTTTTACTTTTAGTGAGGTGCCCATAGGGTTCATCGCAGCAGATATCAGTGCAGATAACGGCAGTATCAGTGCCCTTACAGTGAGCAGTGCCGATAACAAGGTCTATACCGCTACCTTCACCCCGGACACTAATATTCAAGACAACACTAATAGCATCAGTGTCACTAACGCCTATACAGATGCAGCCGGCAATACCGGTACGGTTGCCAATTCAACTTATTTCAGTATTGACACATTTGCACCAACTCTCATCAGTAGTAAGCCTGTGGATGAAGCTGGCAACATTTTGGTTAGTGACAACCTTGTATTAGCTTTCAGTGAAAACATTCAGTTAGGTAGCAGCGGCAACATTGTGCTTAAAGCCAATGGAGCTACGGATATAATTATTGCCGTCGCCAGTCACAGCAACCAACTTAGCACCAAAGGGACAACTTTAACCATTAACCCCAATGCCGATTTGCAAGCTGACACTCAATATTCGATACAAATTGACAACGGCGCCGTTATCGATGCCGCGGATAATAACTATTCGGGGATAACGGATGAAACAACACTAAATTTCACCACTGCGGCAGCGGCAGATCCTAGCATAGTCGTATTTGACCTCACCGACGGTCAAAGCTCTAGCCACTCAGGTCGGGAATTTCAGGCGAATGTCGATTACAGCATCTATATCAAAGTGAATTCTGTCTTCAACTCTGCTAATCGAATCAGTATTGTCGATTCCTTGGGCAACAATAATAAATGGAGCGGTGGAGCGAACCTAAGTAGCAATGACAAAATAATCTTGGTGGGTACTGGCGAAACAAT
>MABF01000010.1 GCA_002163025.1 'Osedax' symbiont bacterium Rs2_46_30_T18 | reverse complement strand
TTCTACCACAGTATTGCGGGCACTGATCATTCGCTACCCTATCAAAAGCCCAGGCAAGTAGCGCGTATTTTCAACGCCGTTGCGGCCGCAGGATCTCAGTAGTTTTTTCTCTGTTTATGCAACTTTGTCTACAAAGTATAAACATCTAAGTAAATTTCCCGATAAAAACGAGTCGATACTGGCCGGCTATCGATATTCCCATTGCTATCCAGGCAGCCGTCAGTACATAAAAACAGCAAGGTTGTTAACAAAATCTAAGTAAAACCCTTAATGGGCGCATATTATGGGATGTTTTAACTCGATTTATTTAAAGTTGTCGACAATGTCTGGGAATTAAGTTGACCGACCAACCAAAGCGGAGTATCTTTGTGGCCTGAAGAGATTGTCGACAATCTTTTGATGTATAAAATGGCATTAGGTGAATTGTGGTTAAACAGGCAGCAGCTGAGAATCAAAAGCAGAACGAAAACTCAGACCCAAAAAACAATCGCTTTGACAGTGATAAAACCTTAGCGGCTAATGTGATGGACATGTTGGTTACCGCCATTGTTAAAGGTGAAATTCCCCCTGGAACTAAAATTAGTGAGCCGGAACTGGCGCGTACCTATGGTATTAGTCGCGGACCTCTGCGCGAAGCTATCCGCCGCTTAGAAGGGTTGCGACTGGTAGAGCTTAAGCCTCATGTCGGAGCACGAGTAGTTCAGCTAAGTGTCAAAGAGTTAATTGAAATTTATCGGGTGCGCGAGGCGCTTGAGGGAATGGCTTCTCGGCTGGCTGCTGAGCACATGAGCCAGGAAGAGATTGATGACCTGCGCAATCTATTAGATCGTCACGAGGAGTCAATTGAGCAGTTAGACGGTCTCTCTTATTTTCAAAAAGAGGGAGATCTGGATTTTCACTACCGAATTGTTAAAGGCAGTAAAAATGAGAAGATGCTGGAATTGCTGGGCAGCGACCTCTACCACTTAGTGCGCATGTACCGTTACCAGTTCAGTGTCTCCAGCTCCAGGCCCAAAAGAGCTTTGAAAGAACATCGACAAATAGTCGATGCGATTGAATCTCGCGATCCCGAGTTGGCCGAAATTTTAATGCGGCGGCACATCAGTGCAGCCAGAATGAACATAGAAGAGAAACTAGTTTAAAAATCATTTGTTAATTGACTGTACACAGCCAAAAAGGCTTTTGTGTGTCCGCAGTGAATTAATCCATACATGTTTTAACCACAATATTAGAGGAAGATTCCAATGGCTTCATTGACTGCAGGCGCTCGCTTTCGCCAGGCGCTGGCTGAAAATACCCCGTTACAAATAGTAGGCGCTGTAAACGCTTATCACGCGATGATGGCCCAGCGAGTAGGTCATCAAGCGGTGTATCTATCCGGTGGTGGTGTCGCTAACGCTTCATATGGACTGCCTGATTTAGGCATGACTTCGATGAATGATGTACTTGAAGATGTGCGTCGTATTAGCAGCGCAGTAGAAACACCTCTGTTAGTTGATATAGATACAGGTTGGGGCGGGGCCTTCAACATTGGTCGCGCAGTCAAAGAAATGCAAAAGGCCGGTGCAGCTGCTGTGCATCTGGAAGATCAAATCGCGCAAAAGCGCTGCGGCCATCGTCCCAATAAAGAAATAGTGTCCAGTGCAGAGATGGTCGATCGAGTTAAAGCGGCAGTGGATGCTAAAACTGACGACGATTTTTTCATCATCGCCCGTACTGATGCCTTTCAAATGGAGGGGTTAAATGCCGCGGTCGATCGCGCTCAGGCTTGTCTGGAAGCGGGAGCTGACGGTATTTTCGCAGAAGCTGTACACACCCTTGAAGATTATGCGGCATTTTCCAAGGGCATCAATGGTGGGCACTTGTTGGCAAACATTACCGAGTTTGGCGCTACACCACTGTTCAATAAAACAGAGTTAGCCGAAAACGGCGCCACTATGGTGCTATACCCTCTGTCAGCATTTCGTGCGGCAAACAAGGCGGCACTTAACGTCTATGAAACCTTGTTAAGTGATGGTGATCAAAAGGCAGTGATTGATACTATGCAGACGCGAATGGAGCTGTATGACTTCCTTAACTACCACGATTTCGAACAAAAATTAGATGCACTTTTTGCCCAGGGCAAAAATAAGTAGTAGTGACAATGATCCAAGTGTCAGCTGAGGATCAGCTGAGCGCAAAGAGTTTAGAGGAGAGAAGAGATGGCTGAAGCAAAAAAATTATCGGGTGCGGGATTGCGTGGGCAATCAGCAGGTGAAACTGCTCTGTGTACAGTGGGTAAAACTGGCGCAGGTTTGACCTATCGCGGTTACGACATGGCAGAGTTGGCAGATAAAGCTCAGTTTGAAGAAGTTGCCTATTTACTGGTTAACGGCAAACTACCCAATGCCGATGAGCTAAAAGCGTACGTTGGCAGACTAAAATCTATGCGTCAATTGCCTGTGGCACTGAAAACGGTACTGGAAAATATTCCCAAAGAAGCACATCCGATGGATGTGATGCGCACAGGCTGCTCGATGTTGGGTAACTTGGAGACTGAACTGGATTTCAGCGAGCAAACAAATCATATTGAGCGCATGTTAGCTGTGTTTCCCTCTATTATTTGTTACTGGTATCGCTTCTCTCACGACGGTGTGCGTATTGATACCAGTGCCGCTGATGTAGATTCTATCGGCGGCCACTTTCTGACCTTATTGCATGATAAAAAGCCAAGTGCCCTGCATGAGCAGGTAATGAATGCATCGCTTATATTATACGCCGAGCACGAGTTCAATGCCTCTACATTTACCGCCAGAGTTTGTGCTTCAACCTTATCTGATATGCATTCTTGTGTCACTGCGGCTATAGGTTCACTGCGTGGCCCTTTACATGGTGGTGCCAATGAAGCAGCGATGGAATTGATCCAAAGCATGACTGACGCACCGCAAGCTGAAGAGCAAATAATGCAGATGCTTGCGCGAAAAGATAAAATCATGGGCTTTGGCCACGCGGTTTACAGTACCAGTGATCCGCGTAATGCGATTATCAAGAAGTGGTCTAAGAAACTCTCTGAAGATCTCGGTGAAGACAAGCTGTACAGTATTTCAGAGCGTGTTGAATCGGTAATGTGGCGCGAGAAGAAATTATTTTGTAATGCAGACTTTTTCCATGCATCGGCCTACAATTTTATGGGCATACCCACTAAATTGTTTACTCCGATCTTTGTCTGCTCGAGGGTGTCAGGCTGGACTGCGCATGTAATGGAACAGCGCGCTAATAACCGGATTATTCGCCCATCGGCTGATTACACGGGACCCGACTCAGCCCAGTGGCTGCCTATCGAAGAGCGTAAATAAGCCAGTGATCCCCGCGAGCTACCTGGATCTATGCGTAAAATAACCGACACATAATGAAGACGTAGAGAACAGCTAAAACATATTTGCTGCCTACTACGTCTCGTCTGCTTAAACCATTGGATGACAGAATGAATACTTTGAACCGTAAGCCACTAGTGGGCACGGCGCTGGACTATTACGACACGCGTGCAGCTGTCGAAGCCATTGCACCCGGCGCCTATAAAAAACTTCCATACACCTCTCGTGTCCTAGCCGAAAATTTAGTCAGGCGCTGTGACCCACAAATGCTCACCGCTTCTCTAAAGCAAATTATAGAAGGGAAGAGTGATTTAGACTTTCCATGGTATCCGGCCAGAGTAGTTTGCCACGATATTTTAGGACAGACCGCACTGGTAGATCTAGCGGGCTTGCGTGATGCAATCGCCGAAAAGGGCGGAGATCCCTCGAAAGTTAACCCGGTAGTGCCTACTCAGCTAGTGGTGGATCACTCTCTGGCTGTGGAGCACGGTGGTTTTGATAAAGACGCATTTAGCAAAAACCGTGCGATAGAAGACAGACGTAACGATGACAGATTCCATTTCATCAACTGGACCAAAGAAGCGTTCGATAATGTCGATGTTATCCCCCCGGGGAACGGTATCTTGCACCAGATTAACTTAGAGCGTATGTCTCCGGTGATTCAGGCGCGCGATGGCGTGGCTTTTCCGGATACTCTGGTTGGCACTGACAGTCATACACCTATGGTTGACGCCCTGGGCGTTATTGCGATAGGCGTTGGCGGTCTGGAAGCGGAGAGTGTGATGCTCGGACGCGCTTCCTACATGCGTCTTCCCGAGATAATCGGTGTTGAATTAACCGGTGCTGTGCAGCCGGGTATTACTGCCACTGATATTGTATTAACCCTCACCAAGTTTTTACGCGATCAAAAAGTTGTCTCCTCGTACCTCGAGTTCTTCGGCGAAGGCGCTGCTAAGCTTACTTTGGGCGATCGTGCCACTATCTCTAATATGACCCCGGAGTTTGGTGCCTCTGCGGCGATGTTCTACATCGACGAAAAGACCATCGACTATTTGACGTTGACCGGTCGTGAAGACCAGCAAGTTAAATTAGTCGAGACTTACGCTAAGGCCACAGGATTATGGGCGGATACATTGACAGAGGTAGAGTATCAGCGGGTACTGACTTTTGA
Source organism: 'Osedax' symbiont bacterium Rs2_46_30_T18 (assembly GCA_002163025.1). Classification (GTDB taxonomy): domain Bacteria; phylum Pseudomonadota; class Gammaproteobacteria; order Pseudomonadales; family Balneatricaceae; genus Rs1. The sequence goes on along the minus strand of MABF01000010.1, from coordinate 4,453 downwards.
TCTTTCTGCTGTAGTGCGTAATATAGCCGGCCCCTCTAATCCACACAATCTAGTGCCCACCTCTGATCTCGCTGACCGCGGAATCAGTGGCAAAGTAGAAGATGAAGCGGGTAAGATGCCCGACGGTGCGGTGATCATTGCCGCAATCACTAGCTGTACTAATACCAGTAACCCCAGAAATATGATAGCCGCGGGATTATTGGCGCGCAATGCTAACGCTGTTGGTTTAACCCGCAAGCCCTGGGTAAAAACATCACTGGCGCCGGGTTCTAAAGCGGTACAGCTGTATTTACAAGAAGCTAAGCTGCTGCCTGAACTTGAGCAATTAGGTTTTGGTGTAGTGGCGTTTGCCTGTACTTCTTGCAATGGCATGAGTGGCGCATTGGATCCTGTTATAAAACAGGAAATCCTCGACCGCGACCTGTATGCCACGGCGGTGCTATCGGGCAACCGCAATTTTGACGGGCGTATCCACCCCCATGCCAACGAAGCCTTTTTAGCATCGCCACCTTTAGTGGTGGCCTACGCTATTGCCGGTACAATCAGATTCGATATCGAAAAAGATGTATTGGGAGTTGATGCTAAGGGGAATAACATAACCCTTAAAGACCTGTGGCCGACGGATGAGGAGATAGATGCAATCTTCGCCGCCAGTGTTAAACCTGAGCAGTTCCGCAAGGTTTACATACCCATGTTTGAAATTAAAGATAAAGCCACTGCCAAAATTGATCCACAGTACGACTGGCGCGGGCAGAGCACTTACATTCGTCGTCCTCCATACTGGGAAGGGGCACTGGCCGGTGAGCGCAGTATGAAGGGCATGCGTCCTTTGGCAGTACTGGGAGACAACATTACCACTGACCATCTGTCGCCTTCAAATGCCATCATGTTGGACAGCGCAGCGGGTGCTTATCTGGATAAAATGGGTCTTCCAGAGGTTGACTTTAACTCTTATGCAACCCATCGCGGCGATCACTTGACCGCGCAGCGTGCTACTTTTGCCAATCCTAAACTGTTTAATGAGATGGTGATGGAAGATGGCAAAGTGGTACAGGGCTCATTGACTCGTATCGAGCCTGAAGCAAAAGTCAGCCGTATGTGGGAGGCAATCGAAACCTACATGTCTCGCAAGCAGCCGTTAATTATAATTGCCGGTGCTGACTACGGTCAGGGATCCTCTAGGGACTGGGCGGCGAAAGGGGTGCGTCTTGCCGGTGTTGAAGTCATAGTCGCTGAAGGGTTTGAGCGTATTCACCGCACTAACTTAGTCGGCATGGGAGTTCTGCCACTGGAATTCAAAACTGATGAAAATCGCAAAACGTTAGCGATTGACGGCAGTGAGACCTATGATGTGGTCGGTGAGCGCACGCCTGGCGCAACTCTGACATTAATCATCAGGCGTAAAAACGGCGAAGTAGTAGAAGTCCCCGTTACTTGTCGCCTGGATACCGCCGAGGAAGTCTCTATCTACGAAGCGGGTGGTGTTCTACAGCGCTTTGCACAAGACTTTTTGGAATCTACAGATACTGACGCAGCCTAACAGCTTGTCTCAGTAATCGTTGACATCACTGGTCGCTGACTGGTGATGCTTTACCAAGAGCAGAATGGCTGCTTTAAGCCTCGGGCTATAGCGCGCGAGGTTCGCTTGATAAATAGGATGATGTTTCATGGCCCATGTAGCTCAAATAAAAATACCAGCCACTTATATACGCGGAGGCACCAGTAAAGGTGTGTTTTTCGCATTAAAAGATTTGCCACAAAGTGCACAAGTTGCGGGAGCTGCCCGTGATGCCATGCTGATGCGGGTAATAGGCAGCCCGGATCCTTACGGTAAACAAACTGACGGCATGGGCGGTGCGACTTCCAGTACTAGTAAAACAGTGATTGTCGCTAAAAGTACGGTGGCAGATCACGACGTAGATTATTTGTTTGGCCAAGTGGCTATCGATAAAGCATTTGTCGATTGGAGTGGCAACTGCGGCAATTTATCGGCGGCGGTCGGTGCCTTTGCTATCAATAGTGGCTTAGTGGATGCGCAGCGTATTCCCGAGAACGGCATTGCCACAGTGCGTATCTGGCAGGCAAATATCAGTAAAACTATTATCGCCCACGTACCAATCAGCAATGGTGAAGTGCAGGAGACCGGAGACTTTCAGCTAGACGGTGTGACTTTCCCCGCTGCAAAAATACAAGTGGAGTTTTTGGACCCTGCCGGTGGAGATGGGGCGATGTTCCCCACCGGAAATATTGTTGATGACTTGCTGGTACCAGGTATAGGCACATTAGCGGCAACTATGATCAATGCCGGTATACCGACTATTTTTGTCAACGCAGCAGATATAGGTTACAGCGGCACAGAATTGCAAGATGACATCAATACCGATGAGAAAGCGCTGGCAATGTTTGAAGCTATTCGCAGTCACGGCGCAGTGCAGATGGGGCTTATTAGTCACATTGACGAAGCAGCTGACCGCCAGCATACTCCTAAGGTTGCGATAGTCGCCCCGAGTGCGGACTACCTTTCTTCCAGTGGCAAAAGCATTGTTGCAGCGGATATAGATTTGTCCGTACGCGCACTGTCTATGGGTAAACTGCATCATGCAATGATGGGTACAGCGGCCGTGGCTATAGGTACTGCTGCTGCAATACCAGGGACTTTAGTTAACCTTGCTGCCGGCGGTGGAGAGCGCCAAGAAGTCAACTTCGGCCATCCATCAGGTACTTTACTGGTGGGCGCTAAGGCGAGCTTAGTGGCGGGGCAGTGGACTGCCGACAAGGCAATAATGAGTCGCAGCGCCAGAGTCCTGATGGAGGGATGGGTTCGAATTCCCGGAGATAGCTTTTAATTCACTATTGGAAAAGCTTTAGCTAGAGACAAAACAAGCAAAAATACTTAGAGCATATTTTTGTAGCCAGCAGCAAAGTACTGTTAGCCAACTCATTAATGACAGAACCTAGTAGGGCAGTTAGCGATCTAAGAATCGTCGTACTCCCTAACTGTGTCAGCCGCCAGGCATTGTTTTGCGGTTGACTCAGCGTTGAAATTTACAAGTCCAACAAAGCCATTAATAGCCTTTGTCACTTAAATTTAACCTGGAGATTTTGCCCAATGAGTGCAAATGTAGACCTGAATAATCGTCCTGATTACGATATTGTCATTCAAGATATTGCCGATTACGTAATCAATTTTAAAATCGAATCGACACTCGCGTTAGATACCGCCCGCAACTGCCTGATGGACACATTGGGCTGCGGGTTGTTAGCGCTGCGTTTTCCTGAATGTACTAAACATCTGGGCCCACTGGTCGAAGGTACCCAGGTACCTAACGGCGCGCGTGTACCAGGCACATCTTATCGTCTGGATCCGGTCAAAGCGGCCTGGGATATAGGCTGTATCGTTCGCTGGTTAGACTACAACGATACTTGGCTTGCGGCCGAGTGGGGCCACCCCTCAGACAACTTAGGTGGCATTTTGGCAGTTGCAGATCACTTGTCTCAGTTGCGTTTAAGCCGAGGAAAATCTCCTTTACTGATGCGTGAAGTGTTAGAGGCAATGATATTAGCGCATGAAATTCAAGGTGTGATAGCACTGGAAAATTCATTTAACCGGGTGGGTTTATGCCATGTGTTGTTGGTCAGGGTCGCATCCGTCGCAGTAGTGACAAAAATGCTGGGAGGGGATCGCGAGCAAATTATGGCGGCGATCTCTCAGGCTTGGGTTGACGGATCAGCACTGCGTACATACCGTCACGCGCCCAATGCCGGATCGCGTAAATCTTGGGCGGCGGGGGATGCTACTTCCAGAGCTGTACGTTTAGCTGACATGTCGATGCGCGGTGAGATGGGTATCCCCGGGGTGCTTAGTGCTAAGCAGTGGGGCTTTTACGATGTCTCTTTTTGCAAAACGGTTGCGGATCAGCAGTTAAAAACTGCGGATAAACGCGCCTTTAGTTTTCCACAGAATTACGGCACTTATGTGATGGAAAACGTCTTGTTTAAAATTTCTTTTCCCGCCGAGTTCCATGCGCAAACAGCCTGTGAAGCAGCGGTTCAGTTGCATCCACAAGTGCTAGAGAGGTTCTCTGAAATAGACAAAATAGTAATCCGCACGCACGATTCAGCGGTGCGAATTATTTGCAAAGAGGGACCGCTGGCCAATCCTGCAGATCGCGATCACTGCCTTCAATATATGATTGCGGTGCCTTTGATTTTTGGCGATTTGGTAGCAGAACACTACGAAGACGATTTTCATCATGCCAATGTACTTATCGATCAGCTGCGAGAGAAAATGCAGATCGAAGAAGTGCCTCAGTACTGTGATGATTATTATGATCCAGATAAGCGTTCAATCGCCAATGCGATTCAAATTTTCTTTACCGATGGCACAGCCACTGAAGAAGTGGCAGTGGAGTACCCAATCGGTCATCGCCGTCGACGAGCACAGGGCATACCT
>MABF01000307.1 GCA_002163025.1 'Osedax' symbiont bacterium Rs2_46_30_T18 | reverse complement strand
ATATTATTGTTTTAGTTAGCCATTATTTAACACGCAAATGTTAGCGCTAACATTAGAGGTAGTGAATGAATTTTATTGTCATGGGAGTCGCTGGAAGTGGGAAAAGCACGGTCGCTAAAATGCTAGCTTCTCAATTGCAGGCTGAGTTTTTGGAGGGAGATGATTTTCATCCGGCGTCCAATGTAGTGCAGATGAGTAACGGACTACCGCTAACGGATGCCGACCGCTTGCCCTGGCTAGAGAATTTAAATCAGCTTATCAGCACTAGGTTTGAACATAAGCAACCTTTTGTATTGGCTTGTTCAGCACTTAAAAAAAGCTATCGTCAACAGTTAGCTGTCAGCGGGAATACGCTGCTTTTTATCTACCTCAAAGGTGCCACTGAGCTAATCACACAGAGGATGCAGCAACGCCAGAATCATTTTATGTCCACCGACTTAGTCAATAGTCAATTTGCCACGTTGCAAGAGCCCGGAGAGGAAGAGTTTGCAATTACTGTTTCAATCGATTGCCCGGTGGAGCAGATATTAGAGCAGATTATTGTTGCTATCGAGAATCTGAAAAGCCAAGCGGCAAATTGAAAAGTTTTAACAGCAGATGTGATTCGGATTAGCTTAAGGCTAACCCAGTTACTTTAATTCTAAAAATAAGAAGTGAAACGAGGTTCAACATGAAAACAAGCAAAAAGCATTTTTCTAAATCTGTGCAACTGTTTACTGCAAATTTACTTAGCTCAGTTATCGCGGTGGGCGTGCTGGCTAGCTCAGCAGTTGCCGCTGATTATAATTTGAAATTTCAATCCAGTGATAACGCGGGTAACCCCAACTATATGATAGTTCAGGAATGGGCTAAAAGTGTTGGTGAGCTTACAGATGGAAAAGTCAGTATTGAAATGCTGCCTGTAGGTGCTATCGTCAAACACACTGAAACTTTGGATGCCGTAGGCTCGGGTATTCTCGATGGGCATGTGACGGCGACGGGGTATTTTTCCGGAAAAGACCCGGCGTTCGGCCTGATCGGTAATACGGTGGGTGCCTGGGGCGATCCGGCTGAAATGCTTGACTTTATCAACAACGGTGGAGGACGCGAACTTTATGAAGAGTTGTTGTCTCCCTACGGTGTTCAGTTCCTGGGCGCCTCCGCCACAGGCCTTGAAGCTTTTGTCTCAAAAATACCACTCAATGGCGTTGCCGACCTAAAAGGCCTTAAGCTCAGAGCGCCTGAAGGTTTAGTACAGGCTGTTTTTGCCGCAGCGGGTGCCTCTCCGGTCAACTTGCCAGGTTCAGAAGTCTATACTTCTCTGGATAAGGGCTTGATTGATGCAGCGGACTACACTGTATTCTCTACTAACCAACAGCAGGGGTTGCACAAGATTGCCAAGCACCCGGTTTACCCTGGTTTCCACTCAATGCCTGTGATTGAAGTGTCTATAACTCAAAAGACCTGGAATAAGATGCCTGCTGATCTGCAAAAAATCATGCTCGGTTCAGTGAAAACGTTTGCTAAAAATATGATCAGCACCTTAAAAAATAATGACATTAAAGCAGTTGCAGAGGCAAAATCTTCAGGTGATGTGACGATTCATGACTGGAGCATGGAGGAGCGTAATAAGTTTCGTAGCATTGCCCAAGGTCAGTGGGAGATTTTTGCCAAGAAATCCCCGAATGCACAAAAAGTTTTTACGGTATTGTCTAAGTACCTGGCTGACAAAGGAATGCTATAACAGTTAGCCAGTTACTTAGTTAGCTGTGTGTTTGTGATAGCAGATCAACGCCGGGAAGTTTTCTTCCCGGCTTATCCACTCTTTGTAGATCCGTTTTCCTTATTCCACTGCAGAATTTATTGAAAATAACTATTTGAATTGCTTAAGCAGTACTGTTTGATATCCCCTGGATATATACCAGTGTGGTAGCGAATATTACGGCTTATCTGTTAACGGCTTCACTTTTAAAGGCGATTCATTATGAATAGCTCAGACTCGGGTGCTTTACGCGCCTCCGATAATCACCAGCCAATTACTTCCCTGGATAAGTTAATCATCAAAGTCGGAGATTTATTAAGCCTGGTTTTTCTTATCAGTGCCTGCATTATTATATTCGAAATTGTGATGCGCTATGTTTTTAACGCCCCGACCATCTGGGTACACGAGACCACCACTTTATTATGTGCCATTTGTTTTATGTACGCCGGCAGTTACTGCCTGGCCTGCAACCGGCATATCCGCATCGGCATTATCTACGATTTGGTGTCGGATAAAGTCAGGCACAAGCTCGATATTTTTATCTCTTTATTTGGCCTGCTGTATATGCTGGCACTGAGCTGGGCTGCTTACGATGTGGCACAAAAATCGCTGTTCGCTCCCTGGGGAGACTTTCGCATGGAAACCAGCGGTAGCGCCTGGGACCCGGCCTTGCCTGCCATCATAAAATCGGCGCTATTTGCTGTAGTAGTGCTGATGTTGCTGCAATACCTGCTGCATTTAATCAAGCTAGTGACGCCGAAAAAAGGAAAATAAAATGTTTGAGTTATTTGATTTATCGGTGATCGGCATAGAGTGGGGCAGCCTGCTGATGCTGGGGATTATGTTTTTGCTGTTAGCTACAGGTATGCCGCTGGCTATTGTCACAGGGATAGTCGCGCTGATTTTTGCCATTTTCTGGATTGGCCCGCACTCCACCCCTTTACTGATTAGTAGAATTTACAGCTTCACTACTTCTTATGTGTTTGTCGCAGTGCCCATGTTTGTACTGATGGCAGCGATACTTGACCGATCGGGAATAGCCAAAGATCTATTTAACGCCATGCGCTTAATCGGCGGAAAAATACGCGGTGGGGTGGCGGTACAAACCTTAGTAGTCGCAGTGTTTCTGGCTGCTATGTCCGGTATTATCGGCGGTGAAACTGTGTTATTGGGGTTATTGGCACTGCCGCAAATGTTGCGTTTAGGCTACGACCGCAATTTAGCCATTGGTGTGGTCTGTGCCGGCGGTGCGCTGGGCACTATGGTGCCACCTTCAATCGTACTGATCATTTATGGTTTAATTGCCAACGTCTCTATCGGTGACCTGTTTACCGCCTCCTTTTTACCGGGAATTTTACTGGCCTCCTTTTACGTGATTTATGTTCTTATCCGCTGCTACCTAAATCCGAGTCTGGCACCGGTTGCCGATGAGCAGGAACTAAGAATGACCAGTGCACAGAAGTGGCAGGTGATGAGTGGGGTCGCTCTTCCGGTCGCTGTCGCTTTCAGTGTTTTGGGCAGTATCTATGCAGGTATTGCATCAGTCACAGAAGCAGCTGGGGTAGGGGTCGCTGGGATTGCACTGTCAACCTGGCTGCGCGGGGAGCTGAGCTGGGAGCTGATGCGCGACAGTGCCAAGCAGACTCTGCGCACTTGTGGCATGATCATCTGGATTGGTATTGGGGCGACAATGATTGTCGGGGTCTATAACTTAATGGGCGGCATGCGCTTTGTTGAGAATTTAATCCTCAATTTTGGCGACGGCAGCGCCTTGTCTATCTTGTTGCTGATGATGGGCATTTTATTCCTGTTGGGGTTATTTCTGGACTGGGTGGGGATAGCGCTGCTGACGATGCCTATTTTTGTCCCTATTATTATTCAACTCGGTTACGACCCGATTTGGTTTGGTGTTGTGTTTTGTATGAACATGCAGATATCATTTCTGAGTCCGCCGTTTGGCCCCGCTGCTTTTTACTTAAAAAGTGTCGCCCCGCCGGATATTACCTTAGGGCATATATTCCGTGCTGTTCTGCCATTTATAGGCCTGCAGGCGATAGCCTTGGCATTGCTAATCAGTTTTCCGGTACTGGCACTATGGTGGCAGTAGTGGAGGCCAGCACTATTGGACACAGTAGAGAGAGGCTAAACCTCTCTCTGGGGATCGCTGGTCAATATGCGACTGGGTGCTGCAGTTACAGTTCGGATAGGTCAGCGTAGACCAAATAATCGACAATCTTCTGCTGCTCAATCGTCAGTTGCGTGGCGAAGTTGGCGCTGTGTTCGCTGCCATCTAAACGCACATAATCGACACTGCCATTGCACCATAGAGTATTGCTGGTATGACTGATTTTGTCGATGCGGTGGGACATAGAGTGAATGCTGCTAAAAAATTGTCGATTGGCATCCAGGACCGCAGCTTTGTTGTCGATAAGGGGATAATTGCCGATGCGAAATTTTACGTTATCGGCAAGTACCCCTTCCAGGAAATTCAGATCTTTGTTGTCTACCGCAGTATATAACGCGTCAATAAATTGTTTTGCTTGTATATTATTCATCCTAATTTCTCTCTGTTATCTGTTATCTGTTATCTGTTATCTGTTATCTGTTATCTGTTATCTGTTATCTGTTTATAGTTAGTTCGCCGGTTTCACCGCCGTATTGGTTTTTCTGTGCCCTTGTACTGCTGTGGTATTGCATAAATTCAAACTGAAAGCCCGCCGGATCGCAGTAGTAGACAGTGCTGCGATAGGGGTGATGGCGTCCGCGGATATCGATTTCGAAGCCACTGCGGCTCAGCCGCTCTATCAGGTCTGTTAAGTCATCAACGACAAAACCTAAATGCGCCAGCCCGGGAGAGTTCCCACTGAGCTCTCTCATTTCCCCGTTGGCGCCGTCGTTCAGGCAAATGTAATAATCATCATCACCCACATGTAGCCAGTTGCGTGCAGTGTTGTCCCAGATCCCCTCTCCACGGCCGCGGACTTTCCAGTATGGGAAAGCGGCTAACAGGAAGTTGAGCGTCGGCTCAATGTCTATTACAACTAGATTGGCGTGTTCAAAGCGCATTATTGGTATCTCCTCTGCTTGTTACTAAATCAGTAGGGCTACTTTACTCTAGAGAGTATTGACCAACAATATAGCTATAAGTAAACTCTTTGTTGATAAAAACTCAACTAATGAGAATCCAAAACTATGGACTGTTTCAATGCGCTGCCCATTTTTGTGGCCGTCGCCAAAAATGCCGGATTTTCTGCCGCCGCCAGAGAACTTGGCTTGTCAAAATCAGCGGTGAGCAAGCGTATTACCAAGCTGGAGGCGCAACTAGGCACCCGCTTGTTGCATCGCACCACCCGAAAACTGAGTCTGACTGAAGCGGGCGAGCGTTTTTACCAGCATGCACTGCAGGCGACGTATGCTGCCCAAAACGCGGAAGACGCTGTCTCTGAACTACAGGGGGAGCCGCAGGGGTTGTTAAAAATCAATGTACCTATGACTTTTGGATTGCTGCACATTGCGCCGTTAATCCCGATGTTTTTAAAGCGCTATCCGAAAGTGAAAATTGATTTGCAGATGGATGATAAGGCGATTGATATGATTGCTGAAGGCTTCGATTTAACGATTCGCACTGGGGTGTTAGCGGATTCGACTCTGATTGCAAGAGAGCTGACACAATTGCGCAGCACGGTTTGTATGAGTGCCGATTATCGGGCGCAGAGTCCCTTGTTATCACCGCAAGATTTAAGCGCGGAAAATTGTCTGTTGTACAGTTATTCAACCAATGCTGACAATTGGAAATTTATTTGTAACGGGGAAACACAGCAAGTTAAAGTAGCAGGTAATTATCGGGTGAACAGCAGTGCAGCGCTAACCCAGGCACTGCTAAAAGGTGCCGGAATTGGTCGCTTGCCAACATTCGTCGCCAGTAAGTATTTGGCTAGTGGTGCGTTAGTGAGAGTGTTTGCAGATTACCAAATGCCCACAGCCACACTTTACGCGCTCTATCCAGAGCGCGCTTATGTTCCGGCAAAAGTACGGGCTTTTTTAGAGTTTAGCATCGAGAATTTCGGCATCGATCGACCTTATTGGGATGAAAATCTATAGGGGTTAACTCTGCTCTATTACTGGCTAAGCTGGGCCTGGAGATTAAATATACTCTTTAAACATGTTTAAATTGTCTGCACTCATGGTTGGGATCATCTCTGTTATTTGATAACGGGCTACAGCGGCTCGATGAAAAGGATCTTGTTCAATTATCTTTTGCAGTTGCTCGAGGCTTGTGCAGTTTGCCATAATAACTCCCCCTGTTCTGGGGACTTTTCTGCCCGAGAACAGGAATATTTTTTGCGCGTAGAATTTATGCAGATAACTAACATGGGCATCAATATGCTTATCCACTTCCACTAGGTCTTTGATATACTCAAGTGACACTATAAACATGCTTTTCCCTAAAGTTTATCTGTGGTTGAAGGGACTTTTTGTCGCAATAGTTTTTTCAGCAGAGAGTCAAAATTACGGATAATCGCCACCCCGGAAAATATCAAAACCACACCAAATATGTCCTGTGAATTAAGGCTTTCACCGAGCAAGCTGATACCGACAAAAATTCCAACTACTGGGATAATAAAGGTATTCAGTGAAGTGTTGCTGGGGCCGGCACGCTTTAGCAGGCGAAATAATATGATGTAGGCCAGAGCGGTCGAGAAAAGCGCTAAGATAAACAGTGACAGCCATACATCGAGCCGATATTCAAAGCTGGGTATGCCCTCGATGTTTATACTGACAAGGGACATGGCAATCGCCGCCCAGATTAGAGTGTAAGTTGTGACCACTGTTTTATCTATATGATCCGGAACAAATTTTTGATAGTAAATACCGCTACAGCCGTAAAAGAAACACGCGCAGATCATCGATAGCTGACCCAGACTGGTGAGGTCAAAATTGCTGAGTTTATCGATGCCCATGATAGTGATAATTCCCAGCATTCCCATTCCCAAACCCAATGCCTTGCGCCAGCTCATGCGCTCGCTGCCACCGATAAAAAAGTGCGCTAAGAAAGCGGTGAAAAAAGGCACGCTGCCATTAAATATTGCACCGATGCTGGTGGATACATGCTGCTGTCCCCAAGTGAAAAAAGAGAAGGGGATAGCGCAGGACAGTAATCCGCCGCCTAACAACAACAGCTGTTCCCGGGCACTTAAGCGCAACTTCTGTTTGCTGATCAGGCACCAGAGAAATAAAGCGCTAAAGGCAATACACAACCTTAAAAATACTAAAGTGAAAGGGGGAATTTGATCCAGTGAGTTTTTTATGTTGATAAAAGAAAACCCCCATAGCAGCGACAGCGCCAGGAGCATTATCCATTCAACTTTACCCATAGTGTATTGATTAGTGTTCATCTGTTGTTTCCGTATTAGCGCTTTATTGGCTTGTCTGTTGGTTTTCCCACGTATCGATTACCCAATTCGAGACTGGAAATGGAATCACTGCTGCTTTGGTATTTACCTTGTTATGGGCTTTATTTAATAACGGCCTATTTCTTTATTCTTCCACGCCTGAATTAAATAGTAGGAAATGGAATCGCTGCTGCTGTTTTTGTATTGATCTTGTTGCGTATCTTCGCCGCTCTCTTTGCTGGCAAAATGCTGCAGTTGTTCACGACTGAACCACTTAGCTATTTCTAAGTCGTCGTTACTGACGTCAATTTCTTCAGTGGCTGCAACAGCGGTAAAACCTAACATGATAGAGGCGGGGAACGGCCAGGGCTGGGAGCGGATGTAAGTGACATCTTGCACTTTGATAGCGCTCTCTTCATCCACTTCCCGAATCACCGCCTCCTCTAAACTTTCACCCGGATCGACAAAACCTGCCAATGTTGAATAGACTCCCGTTGGCCAGCTCTGTTGTCGTCCGAGCAGACAGCGAGCGACACCGTCCTCGAACATGCGCTCAACCAGCATAATGACAGCGGGGTCGGTGCGTGGAAAACTCATGTTGCGACAATCACTGTTGGTACAGCGCCTGGCGTGCCCGGCTTCAATTAACTGGCTCAAGCAGCCGCATTTTCCGCAGTACAAATGCGTGCGATGCCAATAGACCAAGCCTTTTGCCAGTGCCGCAATAGCGGCATCTGCTGCGGATAGAACAGAGCCGAGTTGCCTGAGTTGTCGCCAGATGCCAAACTGCTCAATGGCCTGGCTCTCGGAAAAGTTTAATTTATTGCAGTCCAGAGCAAAAACAGCCACAGATGCATCCCGGCCCAGAAAAATACAGCTATTGACGCTTATTCCCGGTAATTGGTCACGTCTTAGATAGACAGGGGTCAGCGGGTTTTCGTGCAGGAATAAGTTCTCTCCATCGCGGATCAAAACAAACACTGCGCTGTCACTTTCAAATTGGTTGTTAAGCCAATCTATACTCTTGCGTTGATTAGTGCACCTGTCTAGCGGCATACCTGTATACATCAATGGCATCTTAGCTCTCACTCTCTGCGGGTAAATGGTTTGCCCAGTCTTTTGACCATTGGCCTAATGGGGCTATTATCTCGAATAAGCTCCGCCCTTGGCTAGTCAGAGCATAGCCATCGCTACGTGTCTCTATTAGCTGCAAAATTTTTAGCTCTTGCAGTCGGGTGTTCAGTAAGCTCGGGGAAATTTGCTCACAGCGCTGCTGCAGTTGCCTGAAGGTTGCCGGGCCTTGAGATAAGTGCCAGATAACCCCAAGTGACCAGGTTCGGCCCAGTAAGTCTAATAAAGCCATAATAGGTTTGCCGGACTTTGAACCGCGAACTTGGCTCCCGGGAATAGGTAAAGGCATTATAGCTCCTGTGCACAAAGAGCTAAGAGTACTCTGCTACATATTTAGTAGCAAGGTATTTTTTGTCCCTCTTTAAAGAATAAAGCTAACACAAAACGCTGCTGTTAATAGGCTATTATCAGTACTTTGAATGCTGCAGATTGTAGACACTGATAAACAAAGTATTGCTTTTGATGGATAATTGCCGGTAAACGACCTGGCAGCGACGATAATCCTGTATACTTTAGCCGCCGATCAGAGCGCTACTTTCACAGTAATAGTAATAGGGTGTTGCTGAATAGGCTAAATCGCATTTTAAGTGATTGAAAAATATGTACTCTACTATGAGCAAGTAAAGTGCAATAGACAAGAATTAGTATTGGAGCCCCTTTATGTCGGTTATTCGCCAAGACGACCTGATCAGCAGTGTTGCTGATGCCCTGCAGTTTATCTCCTATTATCACCCGTTAGATTTTATTCAATCGCTGCATCAGGCCTACGAAAAAGAGCAGAACCCCGCCGCCCGTGATGCTATGGCGCAAATGCTGGTTAACTCCCGCATGTGTGCTCAGGGAAGACGCCCGTTGTGCCAGGATACCGGTATTGTGACAGTGTTCGTCAAGATTGGCATGAATGTCACTTGGGATGCCAAGATGTCAGTAACAGACATGATCAACGAAGGCGTTCGTCGCGCTTATTTAAACCCGGACAATGTATTACGTGCCTCGATTCTGGCGGACCCAGCCGGTGCCCGTACTAATACTAAAGATAACACCCCAGCGGTTATTCACTACGAAGTAGTAGAGGGGGATACTGTAGATATTCAAATCGCGGCCAAAGGTGGCGGTTCTGAAAATAAATCGAAAATGGCGATGTTGAATCCCTCTGACAGCATAGTTGATTGGGTGGTGAAAACTGTCCCTACTATGGGGGCAGGCTGGTGCCCACCTGGAATGTTGGGTATAGGCATAGGTGGAACCGCAGAAAAAGCGGCAGTGATGGCCAAAGAATCTTTGATGGGTGCTATCGATATTCATGAGTTGCGCAAGCGCGGTCCGCAAAACCGCATTGAAGAACTGCGTCTGGAAATCATGGATAGAGTTAACCA
>MABF01000246.1 GCA_002163025.1 'Osedax' symbiont bacterium Rs2_46_30_T18 | reverse complement strand
TAGGACAGCGCTAAAAGAGTTGTTTAAAGAAGTAACAGCGGTGTATCTCACGCTACTGAAAGTAATGGTACCTACAATTATTCTGGTGAAAATTTTGGATCTGTTAGGAGGAACCATCTGGCTGGCAACTCTACTGTCGCCTTTTATGCAATTTGTCGGTCTGCCAGAACAGATGGGCATCATTTGGGCCACGGCGATTTTAACTAACGTATATACCTCTATGATAGTGTTTGTAGATGTGACAGCTAATATGCAGTTAAGTGTGGCACAAGTGTCGGTAATGGGAATCTTGATCTTATTGTCTCATTCTATTCCCATGGAAGGCGCGGTGGCAAAAATGGTCGGGGTGAGCTGGCGGTTAACCATAAGCCTGAAACTGGGAGGTGGTTTGCTGCTGGCGGCACTGGTTAGCTATATATACCGAGCGTTTGATTATCAACAACAGCCGGCTGTGTTGCTGTGGCAAAACGTGCAGTTAGATCAGAGTCTGGAGCAGTGGGCGATCGATCAGTTGTTACTGCTGGGGAGTATTTTTTTTATAATATTTGCGCTGATGACATTGTTGCGAATATTACGACTTATAGGTGTAGAAAAGCTGATGCAACTCGCGTTATCGCCTTTGCTTAAACTGCTAAATATAAGCAAAGACGCCAGCAATATCACCATAATAGGCATCACTTTGGGGCTTAGTTTTGGAGCTGGGCTGCTTATATCAGAAATTAAAAGTGGCAAAATAAGTAAGCGCGATGTGTTGTTATCTATTAGCTTGTTGAGCTTGGCGCATAGTTTAATTGAAGATACCTTATTGATTTTGTTACTGGGGGCGGACGTGACGGCAATATTATGGCTACGAATTGTGTTTGCGGTATTGGTCGTTGCTCTGATGTCGCAATATTTAGGACGAAGTAGTGGTAAGGCAGTGAATAGTGAAGTTTGAAAAAAACCAGAACAACAGGAGCTAACACGCAAACACCAGCGGTTGAAAAAGCAAATATGACCGGAAATAAAATTGCTCAGATATCTACCAGGGGCTAAAAATAAATTCTCGCATATTAAGTTTGTTGGAAAGGGATTTTTGGCCAATCAATTATACCGTTAACCCGGCACTCGGGGAGTTGCAGCCATATACTCGAAACTGAAAATCAATTCAATGTCCTTGAGAGTGACAATCGAGCTGCGCAATTGAATAAATATGCTTGCTTTTAAAAAAATACTGCGCATAATGCTGTGTATTCATACAGTGTTTTGCGCACTAAATACAAAATTGCTCTTCCAGCCCAGGTGATAAAAATGGACGATAACAGAAAAAAAGCTTTAGATGCCGCTCTCTCGCAAATTGAACGTCAATTTGGTAAAGGTGCAGTTATGCGCATGGGCGATCAGCCGCGCGAGGCGATCCCCTCTGTCTCCACTGGTTCTCTTGGGTTAGACGTGGCGCTCGGTATAGGTGGTTTGCCATTTGGTCGTATCGTTGAAATTTATGGGCCTGAATCTTCAGGTAAAACTACCCTGACTTTGCAAGTGATTGCAGAAGCGCAAAAAATGGGTAAGAGCTGTGCTTTTATCGATGCTGAACACGCATTAGATCCAGGTTACGCTGAGAAGCTGGGAGTGAATGTTGATGATCTGCTAGTGTCTCAGCCAGATACTGGTGAGCAGGCATTAGAAATTACCGATATGTTAGTGCGTTCAAATACGTTAGATGTAATTATCATTGACTCAGTGGCAGCACTGACACCTAAAGCGGAAATTGAAGGTGAAATGGGCTCATCGCACATGGGATTGCAGGCTCGCCTTATGTCACAGGCTCTGCGTAAATTAACGGGTTCAGTGAAAAATGCTAACTGTCTACTGATCTTCATCAACCAAATTCGCATGAAGATTGGGGTGATGTTTGGCTCCCCTGAGACTACCACTGGTGGTAATGCGCTGAAGTTTTACTCATCGGTACGCTTAGATATTCGCCGTATCGGCGCGATCAAACAAGGTGATGAAGTAATAGGCAACGAGACCCGGGTTAAAGTCGTTAAAAACAAAGTCGCTGCGCCTTTCAAACAGGCGGAGTTCCAGATTATGTTTGGCAAGGGCATCTTTCGGATGGGAGAGCTCATTGATATGGGGGTTAAACAGGGGTTAGTGGAAAAAGCCGGTGCCTGGTACGCCTATAACGGCAGTAAAATAGGTCAGGGCAAAGCCAATGCGGCAAAGTATTTAACTGAGCACCCTGAAGATGCGAAGGCGATCGAAGCAGCCATTCGCGAGCAATTATTGTCCGTTGAAGATAAAGCAGATAGCAAATCAGAAAAAGCAGACAAAAAATCAGAGAAAGTAGACAAAAAATCAGCCGCTGCGATTGATAAATAATCGATAACTGCGGATTACTCGCGCGTGTTTGCAGGCAGTCATCAGGCTGCTTGCAAGGCGTGAGCTGGTACAAAAAAATGGTAAAGCGCTGCCCTGATGCCAGCTTGTTAACACATGTTATTGATAACTGTAAAATGCAGGGCTATCAAGGTGACTTGCGCTGTGGCAAATCCTGATACGCTTAAAGATTGAACAGTGTTATGGATTGCATCGAGTGACGCAAGAGCTGAGACAAAAGAGGCATCGATAGCGAGCTAACTCAGCAGCTATTGGAAGATGCTGAACTGGATTGGTTTGCACGGGCAGCCGAATGTTTTAACCGAAAATATCGCCACAAGTACAACCCGGAAAATAGAAGGAGCAAAGAGCGTTGTGTTCCCTCAATGCCGGCAAGGGGATTTTCTTTTGATGAAATCTACTACGCCATAGACAGTGAAGAGTCTGAATTTTAATAGCTCTGAATGTTGTTTTTCTCAGCAGGTCCTCATTTACTTATTGTCTCCGACAGACCTCATCAGCATGACCTACACCCTCCTGTATAAATAGACTCACTAGGCGCTGTGTTTACGCACAACAGGCAGTCTGAATAGGGAGTTCATATCTAGTTAATCTTTTTTGCGCCGAGCATAAGCAATAACGTTTGATATTAATAAAGTATTGATACAAAAGATCTGTTATTGATTTGTATATTATTGATAAATAGTTCGAACAATTAATAACCACGATATATAATGAGCCGCTATTTTTTTGCATAAAGAGCGCTAGAATCAGCCCTGTGGCTGCTTTTTTTGTTTTCATTGTTCTCTATGTGTTTGTTATATAAAGATTACGGATAAATAAAAGTCGTTGTTATGAAATACATGTCCAGTGCCGAAATTCGTCAAGCGTTCCTTAAGTTCTACTCTGAAAAAGGCCATGAAATTGTGCCTTCCAGCTCTTTAGTGCCGGGAAATGATCCAACCCTTCTTTTTACCAATGCAGGAATGGTGCAGTTTAAAGATGTTTTCACCGGAGAAGAGCAGCGCCCATATACTCGCGCAACCTCTGCTCAGCGCTGTGTACGTGCCGGTGGCAAACACAACGATTTAGAAAATGTTGGCTATACAGCCAGACACCACACTTTTTTTGAAATGCTCGGCAACTTTAGTTTTGGCGACTACTTTAAGCGCGATGCGATTCGTTTTGCATGGGAGTTTTTGACCAAAGTATTGGAATTGCCCGAAGAAAAGCTCTGGGTCACTGTGCATCATACCGACAAAGATGCTGAAGATTTATGGCGCGATGACATCGGCATAGATATGAGCAGGTTTTCTCGCCTGGGCGAAGATAATTTCTGGTCGATGGGCGACACCGGTCCCTGTGGTACGAGCACTGAGATATTTTTTGATCACGGCGCCGATGTCTGGGGTGGACCTCCGGGTAGCGAAGATGAAGACGGCGATCGCTACATCGAAATCTGGAATTTAGTGTTTATGGAGTTCAATCGCGATGCCAGTGGCGAGCAGACTAAACTACCGAACCCATCTATCGATACAGGCTTAGGTCTGGAGCGTGTCTCGGCCATCATGCAGGGTGTGCACAGCAACTACGAGATTGATTTATTTCAAAATTTATTAAAAGCAGCGGCCGCTATAATAGGCAGTGATGATCTTGAAGCTAAATCGTTACGCGTTGTCGCCGACCACATTCGCTCTTGCTCATTCTTGATCGCCGATGGTGTGTTGCCCTCTAATGAGGGGCGCGGCTACGTGTTGCGCAGAATATTGCGCCGGGCGATCAGGCACGGTAATAAGCTAGGCGCCACAGATGTCTTTTTTCATAAGCTAGTTGCCGCACTGGCTGTTGAAATGGGTGATGCCTATCCTGAATTGCGTACACTACAAGGTCAAATCGAAAAAGTTATCCTCAAAGAAGAGCAGCAGTTCGTCAAGACTCTAGATAATGGTATGCGACTACTGGAGCAGGAAATAAAGAAACTCAGCAGCAGTGAAATTCCCGGATCGGTTGTCTTTAAACTCTATGACACTTACGGCTTTCCCGTTGATTTGACGGCAGATGTGGCCAGAGAAAATAAGCTTTCAATTGATATGCCGGGGTTTGAATTAGAGATGAAGGCACAGCGCGAGCGAGCCAGAGCATCCGGTTCTTTCAATACTGATTTCGATGAAAAGCTTAAAATTGAAGGGTCAACCGAGTTTAGTGGTTATCAAGACCTGACAGGTTCGGGCACAATCATTGCAATTTTAGTTGATGGTGAGTCTGTTGCCAATTTGAACGCCGGAGAAAAAGCCACGGTTATTTTGGACAGTACTTCGTTCTATGCAGAGTCAGGTGGGCAGGTAGGTGACAGCGGCGTTCTCAGTGGCGACAACTTATCATTTATGGTTGATGACTGTACTAAGCAGGGCGATTTACACTTGCACCAGGGACAGTTGCTAAATGGTCAGTTAAGCGTTGGTCAAACTTTGAGTACAACAGTAGATGCACCGCAGCGCCAGGCGAGTGCATTGAATCACTCGGCCACCCATTTATTGCACGAAGCACTGCGCCGTGTAGTCGGTGAGCATGTGCAGCAGAAGGGCTCGCTAGTTGACCCGGACAAGCTGCGCTTTGATTTTTCCCATTTTGAAGCGGTCACCCAAGAGCAAATCCTTGAAGTTGAAGCTATAGTTAATCAACAGGTGATGGCAAATACGGCAGTTATTACCCGTGAAATGGACATCAGTGCGGCTAAAGCATTAGGTGCGCAGGCATTGTTTGGCGAGAAGTACTCGGAGCAAGTGCGCGTAGTGAGCATGGGCACCGATAGCTTCTCGATTGAATTGTGTGGTGGTACTCATGTACAGCGCACCGGCGACATAGCTCTGTTGAAAATAAAATCAGAGGGCGGCATCGCCTCAGGCGTTCGTCGCATTGAAGCGGTAACCGGCCTGGGTGCATTGGCGTTAGTCAGCAGTATAGACAAGCAATTGTCACAAATTGCCTCGCTGGTGAAAGGCCCAAGAGATATGGTGCTGGATAAGGTCAAGGGGCTAGCTGAGAAGAATCGCACACTGGAAAAGCAGATCGAACAATTGAAAAGTCAGATATCTGCGGCTAAAGGCGCACAGCTAATTAATAATGCACAGCAAGTTAATGGTATGAATGTATTAGTTGAAACACTGCAAGATGTAGATCCTAAATCACTGCGTGAAACTGTCGAGAAACTGCGCGACAAGCTGGGTAATGCAGTAGTGGTGCTGGCGGCAGTTGCCGATGGGCGGGTTTCTCTGGTGGCGGGAGTCAGTAAAGAGCTAACCTCAAAGCTAAAAGCTGGAGATATCATTCGCGAATTATCAGCGAAGGTCTCTGGTAAAGGTGGTGGACGTCCTGATATGGCCCAAGGTGGCGGTACTGATGCAGCAGCACTCCCTGCGGCGCTGGATGCACTGGTAAGTGATTTGCAGCAGTTGTAATAGTTTATGTATGGCCTGGCAGTGATTCTGCTGGGTCCGTTTTAATGGTACGAGTAATAGACGGAGAGAGCAGCAGCGATGGCTCTATATGTACAGAAATACGGGGGCACTTCAGTAGGCTCAGTTGAGCGTATTCAAGCAGTAGCCGAAAAAGTTAAGAAATTTAAAGACCAGGGGCATGACATTGTAGTAACAGTGTCGGCGATGAGTGGTGAAACCAATCGTCTCATTACTTTGGCTAAAGAGATGCAGCATGTACCCTCTCCCAGAGAGATGGATGTATTATTGGCCACGGGCGAGCAAGTCACTATTGCCCTGATGTCAATGGCACTTGAACACCAAGGGTTAAAGGTACGCTCTTATACGGGAAGCCAGGTGCGGATACTCACCGATAATAGTCATGGCAAAGCCCGAATTGAAGATATTGATGTGCAGAAAATTCGCAGGGATTTAGATGCGGGTACTGTAGTAGTAGTCGCTGGCTTCCAAGGGGCTGATCAGCACGACAATATAACCACCTTAGGGCGTGGAGGTTCTGACACCACCGGGGTGGCGTTGGCAGCGGCGCTGAAAGCTGATGAGTGTCAGATATATACCGATGTCGATGGGGTCTATACAACTGACCCAAGGGTGGTTGAAGGGGCGCGTAGGCTTTCGGAAATTACCTTTGAAGAAATGCTGGAAATGGCCAGTCTTGGATCAAAGATTTTACAGATACGTGCAGTTGAATTTGCGGGGAAATACAAAGTACCGCTACGGGTGCTGTCCAGCTTTGAAGAGGGCCCCGGAACATTGATAACCATAGAGGATGATGACAAAGTGGAAAAGCCGGTAATATCAGGTATAGCTTTTAATAGAGATGAAGCTAAGTTAACTATCATGGGTGTACCAGATATCCCAGGGGTGGCTTCAAAAATTCTCGGGCCAATCAGTCGGGCAAACATCGAGGTTGATATGATCTTGCAGAATGTTGCAGAAGATCAGACCACCGACTTTACCTTTACAGTGCATCGCAACGATTTTGATGAGGCGCAGGCGGTGCTGCAGCGCACTGCAGAGCAGCTCAAGGCCAGAGAAGTAAAAGGCGATAACAAGATCGCTAAAGTCTCTATAGTTGGCGTAGGCATGCGCTCGCACGCGGGTGTAGCCACTAAGATGTTTGATGCTTTAGCGTCGGAAAATATTAATATTCAGATGATATCAACCTCGGAAATAAAAGTGTCAGTAGTGCTGGCTGAAAAATATTTGGAGTTGGCTGTCAGGTCTTTACATTCGGCCTTCGAGTTAGGTCGAAATGACACAATCAGTGAATGACGCAGTATTGCGTTTGCTTTATAGTAAATGCAAGCTTTAGCGCACATCATTTGTTGTAAGTTAATGGATTAATGGACAATTGAGTTGCGTGCTTTTAAAAGATTAATAGGAGATCTTACTAATGTTAATACTTACTCGTCGTGTTGGTGAAACACTGATGATAGGTGATGAAGTTACCGTCACTGTATTAGGTATCAAAGGCAATCAAGTCCGTATAGGCGTTGATGCTCCCAAAGATGTATCGGTACATCGCGAGGAAATTTATCAACGTATTCAAAGAGAAAAGGTGGAGCAAAGCAGCTAAAAGAACTTATTTTAAAATAATTATTCATTAAGGGTTTCTATTTTAAAATCAGTCTTGTATAGTGTGCGCCTCTTGAGGTGAGGTGGCCGAGTGGCTGAAGGCGCGCCCCTGCTAAGGGTGTATAGGGGAGACTCTATCGAGGGTTCGAATCCCTCCCTCACCGCCATTTGCAAATGCACCCGTAGCTCAGCTGGATAGAGTACTTGGCTACGAACCAGGCGGTCGCACGTTCGAATCGTGCCGGGTGCACCAGCAAATGACAACTCAAGATTTTGGGATAAGCACCCGTAGCTCAGCTGGATAGAGTACTTGGCTACGAACCAGGCGGTCGCACGTTCGAATCGTGCCGGGTGCACCATCCCAAAAATTTAAAGTGTTAAAAGTTAGAGTTTAAGTTGTGCACCCGTAGCTCAGCTGGATAGAGTACTTGGCTACGAACCAGGCGGTCGCACGTTCGAATCGTGCCGGGTGCACCATCCTCACAGATGGTGATATCAACTTATACAATAACTTAAAAAATGCACCCATAGCTCAGCTGGATAGAGTACCTGGCTACGAACCAGGCGGTCGCACGTTCGAATCGTGCTGGGTGCACCACTTTAAAATGAAATAAGACTGTTTTACAAATTTTGTACCACTTAGGTCGTCGGGTCTGAAGAATACGAGATTAGATGTTCAAGTTGCACTGAGTCACCCTTAATAAGGAGTCTTAAAAGTTGTAACAGGCATCGCGCTGGTGAGGTGGCCGAGTGGCTGAAGGCGCGCCCCTGCTAAGGGTGTATAGGGGAGACTCTATCGAGGGTTCGAATCCCTCCCTCACCGCCATTTATATTCAAGCATCAGAGCCTCGACTAACATCGGGGCTTTTTTGTGTCTGCAGGAGTCCCAGGGAGGGTGAGCAGACTTTTTGCTCCAGGCAAAGTCTAAGTACCTACATCCCTGTAGGCAATCCCTCGCAGGGTTCGAGCCGAGCGAAGCGAGCCAATATCGGAGCTTGCGACGATAACCCCGAAGGGGCGAAGAGCGCAGCGATGAGTAATCCCTACCGCATCCTCACCGCCATTTATATTCAAGCATCAGAGCCTCGACTAACATCGGGGCTTTTTTGTGTCTGCAGGAGTCCCAGGGAGGGTGAGCAGGATTTTGTTCCCGACAAATCCTAAGTACCTGCATCCCTGCAGGCAATCCCTCGCAGGGTTCGAGCCGAGCGCAGCGAGCCAATATCGGAGCTTGCGACGATAACCCCGAAGGGGCGAAGAGCGCAGCGATGAGTAATCCCTACCGCATCTTTACCGCCATTTATATTCAAGCATCAGAGCCTCGACTAACATCGGGGCTTTTTTGTTTCTGCAGGAATCCCAGGGAGGGTGAGCAGGATTTTGTTCCCGACAAATCCTAAGTACCTGCATCCCTGCAGGCAATCCCTCGCAGGGTTCGAGCCGAGCGCAGCGAGCCAATATCGGAGCTTGCGACGATAACCCCGAAGGGGCGAAGAGTGCAGCGATGAGTAATCCCGACCGCATCTTCACCG
>MABF01000038.1 GCA_002163025.1 'Osedax' symbiont bacterium Rs2_46_30_T18 | reverse complement strand
TTAGGCAAAGCGCTGTTTTTAATGACACAGAGTTTACGCGAAGCCACTGCGGTTACCGAAGCCATCGCCATTGGCGATACCAGCCAAAAGGTGAATCAAAAAGGAAATAATGATCTATTGGCCATTGCCATTAATTCCATGGCAGGAAATTTAAAGGAAATTTCTCGCCAAGCCAATGACATAGCACAAGGTGATTATCGGGCCGAAGTTAAACCCAGAAGTGATAAAGATGAACTGGGTAAAGCACTGTTTTTAATGACACAAAGTTTAAGGGATATAGGTAAGGTAGCGGAGGCCCTGTCTCAAAATGATTTCAGCAAAAAAGTCAGGGTGAAAGGAGAGCGTGATTTATTAGCAAACTCCATCAATACCATGGTGGACAATATACGTTCCATGACCGAAGAGTCAAAACAGGAGGACTGGATAAAAACAGGCCATGCACAATTGGCCGACATGATGCGCGGCGAATTAAATGTGGAAGGGTTAAGTGACAACGTCATTACTCACTTGGCCAAATACACCAATTCACAAGTGGGTGTTTTCTACTTGGCCGACGATGCCCGCAACTTAACCTTGTCCAGCAGCTATGCCTACAAGCGTCGTAAAAACTTATCAGACAACATAGCCCCAGGTGAAGGCATAGTGGGGCAAGCTGTAAAAGAGAAACAAGCCATTTCTATTTCCAACGTTCCCAATGATTATATTTCAATTAATTCAGGACTGGGTGAAGCGGCGCCGAATAACATCATTGCCCTGCCCTTAGTGGTGGAAGGCAGTGTTAAGGGCGCCATAGAACTGGGGTCGTTTGGTGAATTCAGCAAGGAAGCCTTTGAGCTATTTGATCGAGTATCTGAAAACATTGCGGTGGCCATTAATTCTGCCCGTGATCGAGTTAAGATGCAGGATCTTTTAGAAGAAGCACAACGCAGCGCAGAAGAACTACAGGCTCAGCAAGAAGAATTGCGTGCCTCCAATGAAGAACTGGAAGAACAAACTGAAACCATTAAACAATCCGAGGCGGAATTAAAAACTCAGCAAGAGCAATTGCAAGCCAGTAACGAAGAACTGGAAGAAAAAACCCAATACCTAGAGAAGCAAAAAGTTGAAATACTGGCTAAGAATAATTCCATTGAAAAATCCAAGAGCATGTTGGAAGAAAAAGCCAAAGACTTGGAAATGTCCAGTAAGTACAAGTCAGAATTTTTAGCCAACATGTCCCATGAATTACGCACACCATTAAACAGTTTATTAATACTGGCCAAGATGCTCATGGATAATAAGGAGAAAAATCTCACCGAGCGCCAAATTGATTCTGCCAAAATTATTTACAACGGTGGTAACGACCTGCTGGCATTGATCAACGATATATTGGACTTATCAAAAGTCGAAGCGGGTCAAATGAATTTGCAAATTGACGACGTGCCCCTGTCTTACATTGAAACCGATGTGCGCAGCAAGTTTGAAGTACTGGCCAGCGAGCATTCATTTGAATTTAAGGTATTAATGGACCCTGATTTACCTGCTAGTTTTGAAACCGATCGCCAACGTACCCTGCAGATTATTAAAAATCT
>MABF01000140.1 GCA_002163025.1 'Osedax' symbiont bacterium Rs2_46_30_T18 | reverse complement strand
CCGCAACGGCGTTGAAAATACGCGCTACTTGCCTGGGCTTTTGATAGGGTAGCGAATGATCAGTGCCCGCAATACTGTGGTAGAACCAATTTTTTTGCTGTGCGGCCAACTGCCTGTGATAGGCGTGCATTGAGGGAACACTTAAAGCGCCAATGATGCTTACCATATCCCCCTGCGCTGCCACTAATTGTTCACGATCTATGTGTTTTGCCGCAAGATTTACGCATTCCAGCGCATTGGCGAACCCCAAGTGCCGTTGCATCAGCCTTTGTATTGCCAGCTCTTCGGCAATGGCCATGCTTTTACGATTGGGTGAAATAGTATCCAAAAAATATTTCACCCCCGCTCTCGCATCTTTAGAACGCAACTGCTTTACGGCATCGGCGTAGAGTTCACGTAACGCCTGAGAGTCTTGCCACAATTGCCTGTCCAGTAATCCCGGCTCCAATACAAATTGTTGCCCCACCTGTTGCGGGTACTGCTGTTTATATAACAAAGACACTAACCCGCCTAAGGAGTAACCAGCTAAATCAAATTTTGACCAATTTAGCTGCGTACACAATCGCTGCAGGTCATCAACCAGCTGCTGAACCTCAAATGCTGATTCGTGACCAGAGACCTCCACGGTCTCTCCCATACCCCGCAGATCCGGTACTACAATAGTCTGCCAGCCATCCAACATGGATATTATATTTGACCAGGTATCTTGGCCGGCAACACCAGCTCCGTGCAGCATCAGCATCCGGCGGTTATTTGTGACACTGTTACTTTCGTATATATAGAAGCAACAGCGCAGCTGACCTATTTCAAGGTAGCGTTTCTCAATAGTATATTTTTTATTTACCAAACTCATACTGGCGTCTGATTCGAAGTTTGCTGGGAAAATTTAAGGTTTCCAGCCAGGCGCCAAAAACGATAGATAAGGACAATGGCGACAAAGATCAGTCCGGCAGCCAAGCCTAACCACACCCCAACACCACGCAGTTCAAAGGTAAAACCAAGAATATAGGCAACCGGCATTCCCACTATCCAATAGCCGACTATTGCCACATACATGGGTACTTTAGTGTCGTTAATGCCTCTTAGCGCCGCCGCAGCGACCACTTGTCCACCATCCGCTATCTGGAATAAAGTCACCACCAACAAATAGCTGACAGCATAAGCAATGGCCGTTGCATTGGCGGCAATTTCTGGATCTAAAAACAGATGAATTAACCACTGCGGAAACAAGTAAAAGATAATCAAGGTTATTATCATGCAGCCAATGCCCAAGCCTATTGAAACCCAGCCTGCGACATTAACTGCACTGCTATTGGCTAGACCGTAGGCATAACCGACTCTGATAGTGGTCGCGTTTGACAAACCCAGCGGGATCATAAATGCGATTGCGGTGATTTGCAGCGCTATTGCATGCCCGGCTAATTCCGCAGTCCCCAGCCAACCCATCAAGATTGCGGCCGCTGAAAACAGCCCACTTTCCGAGGCAATCATAAGGCCCACCGGGCCTCCAAGCTTTAAAATTTTGCGAAAAATACTCCAGTCTGGCTTGTAAATCCTGACAAGAATAGAGTATTTTTTATAGCGTGGGTGCTTTAAAACATAACCCAACAGCGCCAGAAACATCATAGTGTTAACGAAGGTAGTACTGATTCCTGCACCGCGCAGTTCCATGCGCTCAAAACCAAAGTGACCAAACATCAACGCATAATTACCCAACGCATTTAAGGCAATAGCTACCAAGGTAATTTGTAGGATGACCTTAGTATCACTGTGCGCCGACACCAAATTACGCAATACAAAAAACAAAAACACCGGAATAAGATACCAGACAGCAGTATCCATATAAGTCGCGGCGAGTTTAGCCACCGATGCGTCCAATCCCAACATGAGTATAATGCTTTCTATCTGCAGCAGTAATGGCACAAAGATTAAGCTCATCAAAGCAGCCAGCCACAGTCCCTGGCGAGTTGTGCGCCTGATTTCAGTATAATTTTTTGTCGATAGATTTTGTGCAACTAGCGGGGTGACAACACTAAGCAGGCCTAATCCGGCCAATAGAAACGGGTGTACTATGGCAGTAGATAAAGTACCTGCTGCCAGATACTCGGGACCTAACCAACCCATCATCACTACATCAGTGGTATTAATTGCAATGACTGCAAGCTGGGCGATTACCAGTGGCCAGGCCAGGGAAAATGTCTTGCTTAACTCCGTGGCATATTGCTTTAGTTTATTGTTTTGTTTCATTAAAAAATAACTCCAAATTAGCCCTTGGGATAGACCACAGGGACGACAAAAGCGACGCAGCTCCACCAAGAGTTGCAATGTACACAGACAGCTTTTGTTATAACTTATAAGGTGCAAATAGAAACTGGGGAATATACATAGCACAGTACTGCGCCTATGCATCATTGAGCTTAGTCACAGAGAACGGTAGCACTGCTGACAGAAGCACTGATGACGATAACAACGTTAGCGGCTCAGCACACCCTATGGGCTTATCCGTATATTCCTTAGATAAAAACAATAAGAACTCCATTACCTGGGTAGATTTACCGGTAACAGACGATTAGATCGGCTTATTTTTTACTGCAGTTTTGTCGCTACCATACTCCTAATTACGGCTATGGACAAATGAAATAAAAAGCTCTACTATCTTCGCCAGAACTTACATAAACGTTTGGTAAATATATGGAATCTTGGGACTAATTTTCTCTCACAGGAAGTTGCATAATTCTCTGGAAAATTAGTTGAATGGACTCGCTTTTAAGATAGATAAATTGTCGACAGTGGTTGTTGAATAATTGATTTCTTAACACATTCCAGAGGAACCTAACAATAATAACTAATTTACCATCTTGAGGAACAACCATGCTTAAACTAGCCGCCAACCTCTGTCGTTCTACCGGCTATTGGTTTTTAATTTTTTTATTTGCTCTCTCCCTCGAAATTATTGCTCTATTTTTCCAGTATCAATTAGGTTATGGCCCCTGCGTCCTCTGTGTTGAAATACGCGCCATTGTCGGTGTGGTGATGCTGATTGCTATTTTCGCTATGCTGTTCGCTAAAAACAGGATAATGGCAAATTTATTCAACATTTTGCTGGCGACAACCGGAGCATTCTTCTATGACAAATCCGATTATCTGCTGCGCATAGAGCGCAACTTAGTAGAGAGCGCCTGTGGTTTCGCCGCTGACTTCCCGAACTGGCTGCCCCTGGACAAGTGGCTACCTAGTGTATTTGAACCTTGGGAAGCTTGCGGTTACACCCCCAACCTCTGGTTCAACATTACCATGGCCGAAGCACTGGTTTTCTGTTCAATCTTTATCTTTGCTCTGGGTAGCTTATCCCTGATACTCAACTTGGTAGCAGGCAAGCAAGAGCGCACTCTGAACCTATTTAGTCACTAACAGCAACCCTACAGCTGCGCGAATAACCGCAGCTGTAACTTCAGCATCAGCGCAGCCCAACCATCTCTTAAACATTAACCGCGGCATAACAGCTGATGGACATCCCGTTGAACATCATCCCTGATCCACTCTATCCAGCACTGCAGCCGCCAGGTCAATAACGCCTGCCAATGTACATTGCTAAGCGCTACTGCTGAGCAAAGCGTTCAGGGATTGGTATCAGTATTGTGCAATTCTCCACTTTCAAGGTCCTGTTCACTATCTACCTCATCGCAGAGGCCCGCACCCGGATCTTTGTTATATAGAGCGCTCTGCTTATAGCCCGAGTGAAAGTGACGTAAAAAAACCATAACGACTGCGGCGACGGGCAACGCGATTAATATGCCGATAAATCCAAACAACTGACCTCCGGCCATAATGGCAAAAATAACCGCGACTGGGTGCAAGCCGATTCTGTCGCCGACTAACAGTGGAGTAAGCACCATCCCCTCTAGTGCCTGCCCGATCATAAAGACCATGGCTACCCAAATCAGAATACTCGGATCAGAAAACTGTACCATGGCGGCAATAATTGCAGCGACTATGCCTACCACAAACCCCATGTATGGGACAATACTGGCCGCACCAGCCAACATCCCCAGGATCAGCGCCAAATCCAGACCTACTATCCACAGACCTATACTGTAAACGACACCCAGCGCTACCATAACCATTAATTGACCTTTGATAAAAGCCCCTAATACCTCATCGCACTCTCGGGCCAAATCAGTAATATTGCCTTCAACATCTCTGGGCAGTAACTGCTTAATCTTACCGATCATAATATCCCAGTCACGCAGCAGATAAAAAAGCACCACAGGAATCAATACTAAATTGGCCAACCAGGCCGCTATCGCCAACCCAGAGCTGGCAATACTGCTTAATACATCATTGACTAAACTGCTGGTTTGCCTAAAGTTATCTCTAATTAAATTTTTGATGAATGCGAAGTCAAAGCTGCCAATATCTAAACCCAGATGCCGTTGCAAAAATGGCAATACTTGCTGCTCTAATAGATTTAAGGCCAGCGGAATCTGTTTAATGACTACCGCTAATTGGTGTGTTATTTGTGGTAGCAAAATAAGGAGCATGGAGAAAAAGAAAATCAGCATTAAACTGAATACTACTAACACGGCATTGGTTCTGCTGAGCTTCATCTCCTCGAGCTTATCTGCCAGCGGATCAGTTAAGTACGCCAGTAACGCCGCTATTAAAAACGGCGACAGAATAGGCGCCAACAAATACAGTAACAGACCAATAACTATGGTGACTATTAATAAAAACCAACGCTGTGAAATTTCCATTACCTGCTGTGCTCCGATATCGCCTAATAATTGATGAAAGTTTAGCAAAGCAAAAGTTGAAAGTCTCTACAATCAAAATGTTAGGTAAATACAACCCACTAGCATCAGTGCAAATATGAGAACAGCAATGTCTTCACTTCATTCAGACACATCTAGGTCAGGAATTATCAAGCCTATGACACTACAACACTCCTGGCTGGTAACAGCTGTATTTATGCAGGTATCTCTTTACCTTAAGGTAAAATATATTCCCTTTACATGCCGCTACTTTATTGCAATCTATTGTTATTTCTCAATAGCTGTTTGTCGGGGAGCATGTTAGAATTCGCCGCGAATAATTCACCGCCCTATTTTTGACTTTAAAGGTCTCTTGCTATGTCTAATGAATCAAAGCCAACTTCCCTAAGCTATAAAGATGCAGGTGTCGATATTGATGCAGGTAACGCATTAGTTGAACGTATTAAGCACATTGCCAAAAAAACTAAACGCCCTGAAGTAATGGGCGGCCTAGGTGGGTTTGGTGGTTTATGTGAAATACCAGCAGGTTATAAGCAACCAGTTTTAGTATCAGGCACTGACGGCGTAGGCACCAAGTTACGCCTGGCCATGGATCTGAAAAAACACGACACTATTGGTATCGACTTAGTCGCCATGTGTGTTAACGATCTGATCGTCGCCGGCGCTGAGCCCTTATACTTTTTAGATTATTACGCCACTGGCAAGTTAAACGTAGACACAGCAGCCGCTGTTGTTTCCGGAATAGGTAAAGGCTGTGAATTATCAGGTTGCGCCCTAGTGGGTGGTGAAACTGCTGAAATGCCTGGTATGTACCATGGTGAAGACTATGATTTAGCAGGATTTTGCACAGGGATTGTCGAGAAATCTGAAATTATTGACGGCTCTAACGTTCAGGCGGGCGATGTTTTACTCGGCGTTGCCTCCTCGGGCCCTCACTCAAACGGCTATTCGCTAATCAGAAAAATTATTGAGCTGAGCAAGGCTGACTTAGAGCAAGATTTGGATGGGCGCCCACTCAAAGACGCACTGATGGAGCCGACTCGAATCTATGTGAAATCAGTGTTGCAACTGATCAAAGACGTGCAAGTCAATGCTCTCTCGCATATCACCGGTGGTGGCCTGCTGGAAAACATCCCAAGAGTCCTACCAGCCAACTCTAAGGCAGTCATCGACAAGAGCTCTTGGCAGCTTCCGGCTGTATTCCAGTGGCTTCAGGAACAGGGCAATGTGGACCCTGTCGAAATGTACCGCACCTTTAACTGCGGTGTCGGCTTGGTCATCTGTGTCCCTGCTGCTGCGCAGCAACAAGCCCTGGAAAGTTTAACCTCCAATGGTGAAAATGCCTGGGTAATCGGCCACATCGCAGCGGCCGAGGAAAACGAAGAGCAAGTAGAGATAGCTGGATAACGATGAAAAAGCGTATTGCGGTACTAATTTCAGGCAGCGGTTCTAATTTACAAGCTGTTATTGACGCCATTGATGAAGGCAAGATCAACGCTGAAATAGTACTGGTAATAAGCAACAAAGCGGATGCGTACGGTATCACCCGTGCGCAAAGCGCCGGCATTCAGACAGTGCTGCTGCAACATACTCACTACGCCAGCCGTATAGATTTCGATCTGGCCATGCTAGAGCACTTAGAACGCCAGCGTGTCGACCTAGTTGTACTGGCTGGCTTCATGCGAATTTTAAGCGCTGAATTTGTCCGCCATTTTTCCGGTCGCATGCTCAATATCCACCCTTCATTACTGCCAAAATACAAAGGGCTTCACACCCACCAAAGAGCGATAGAGGCCGGCGATGCTAAGCATGGCTGCTCTGTACACTTCGTCACAGCAGAACTTGATGGCGGCCCGGTGGCATTGCAGGCACTAGTACCTATTACAGCCACTGACACAGAACAGCAGCTCCAGCACAAAGTTCACTTGAGGGAACATATCGCCTACCCCAAAGTGATCGCCTGGTTCTGTGATGACCGCTTGCGCTGTACTGACAACAATTTATATTTAAATGATGAACTTCTCCCCGCCAATGGTTTCCAACTAACCTTTGACGCTCCGTATTGAGCAACAATTGACAGTTAGCCTACGCTTTTTTTGGTGCTGATCTAAATTAGAAATTTTAAGCAACACAGCGGCTAACTTATATTTACCAACCAAGGTCTGATTTTATGTATTTAAACAAATTACACGCGCAAAGCTTACTTAAACAGATTTCACTCATGGCCCTGTTGGCCAGTTTCAGCCTACCCAGTTTCGCTATTGAAGCCTATCAGGCGACGTACACTGCCAATATAAAGTCCGGTCTTAATTTTAGTGGCACGCTAAAGCGCAGCTTGTCTAAGGCCAGTAATGGCCAGTGGCTGTTCCAAGATAAAATCAGTTCGATGCTAGCCTCTATAGAGGAGAGCAGCAGCCTGAACATAGACAACAACCAGATACAACCGCTTAAGTACCACTATTTACGCAAAGTACTGGGAAAAAAGAAAAAACGCGATATCAACTTTGACTGGTCGAAGAAAACGGCGGTGAATCGTGATAATCAATCGTACTCGCTACGCTCTGGTACTCAAGACAGCCTTAGCTACCAATTGCAATTACAATTGGATCTGCAGCGCGGTATCCGAGGTAATTTTAGTTACCCTATCGCTAAAAAAGGCGCAGTCAGCAACATTAAATTTGTTCAGGTTGGTCGTGAAGTGATTGACACACCTATGGGAAAACTCGATAGTATTAAGTTAAAACTTGACCGTGGTGCCGATGCCAAACGCGTGACGTATATCTGGTTTTCAACAAAACATAATTTCGTTATTACCCAGCTTCAACAAACTGAAGCGGATGGTAAATCCTACTCTATAGTCCTGAAAAAACTTTCATAGCTCTCACTACTGATCTCTATAGCTGCCCTGAATATCATCGGCGGCCTGGGGATGCGGTTAGTACCTTAAACCAATAAAATGGAACTCTTGCAATGCAAATTGAGCGCGCAGAAAATTTATTACAATGGCTGCTAAGTGAAGAGGACTGCGAAAACGATGACCGTCGCTTTTATTGCAGCTATTTAATAGCCCACACTAGCCTGGCGATGTCCGACAGTGTTAGCGATAGCAACTTTTTTAGCACCATGGCCCAGAGCTTATTAGAGACACTGGATAAAGACAAATTATCTGATCAGGACAAGACCGGCATCAATAGCCTCTGGCTTGAAGCATGTGATCTATAGTTGAGCCGGACAACTTCTTAAAGCTAAACCGCACAGAGGTTAATACCTTTTAATCACTTAATTTATCGATTATTTTTCCGCATAAATTATTCTTTACTAATAAACTAAGGTATTATCCAGTTACTTAATTTATCCTATCTATAATTAGATGGCCGTTAATTCTGACCTGTTTTTACAGCTGATATTAACGGCATCGATTTTTTGTGAAAACGCAATATTCAGAGGCATAAAAATGATTCATCAAATTACTAAAGCAATAGATTCAGTTTTTAGCATCAAAACTGTCAGTGCACACTGTGACGTTCCCTGCGGCATTTACGATCCAAGTACTATGCAAGTTGCAGCACTATCTGTTATCCGTTTCATTGACCAGATTAACGAACTAGACGGCAAAGAACTAACCCTTGCTGACCACGCTAAACTGGCGCGTCTGGTTGCTGAAAAAGAGACTCATGCTGCTAAAGTTAAAGAAGAAGTTCGCATTGTTTGGGGTGATTACTTCAAAGCTGCACAATTCGAAGCATGCCCGGGAACTAACGAGCTAGTCCACAGCATCATGCTGGCGGGCTCTAAGTGTAAGCAGACTATCGATCGCGCTGCTGGCGAAGAACTACTTAAGTTAGTTAACGAGTTTGCTGTTAGCTTCTGGAAGACCAAAGGTGTTGAGACCTTCACTGCGACTTGCCCTTACCCACCAGCTCTAGATGTTGTATACCCTAAACTAGGCTGAAATATCTAGTTGCGCATTTAATTGCACTGCTCGCAGTTGTCACTACAACTGCGAGTCTCTCGCTAAACATGTCATACACATATGCTCTATTTACGTCGAATCACTGGTAACAGTATGTATCCAACTCTCAGAGATGGAGACTACATATGGGCTTTCAAGCGCCTGCTCAGCCACTACCGCCAAGGTGATATCGTGTTAGTCGACCACCCCCTGTACACTAGAATCGTTAAACGTATTAAACACATTGATAAAGACGGTCAATATTGGCTTGTTGGAGATGGCATCGACTCTGTATCAAGCTTACAGATGGGCCCTGTTAGCAACAGACAAATCTTAGCTCGAATGTTTTGGCACATTCATCCTTAGCACCTCCTCCAATAACAACACAATAGCGACACAATTTGCTGCTTTAGTGCCCAGCGGCTTTAAATAGAC
>MABF01000043.1 GCA_002163025.1 'Osedax' symbiont bacterium Rs2_46_30_T18 | reverse complement strand
GCTATTGAGTGGGGCGACTATTACATCAACATCGTTGATACCCCAGGTCACGCCGACTTCGGCGGAGAAGTAGAACGTGTTATGTCCATGGTAGATTGCGTATTACTATTAGTAGATGCTGTTGACGGGCCTATGCCACAGACACGCTTTGTAACTAAAAAAGCGTTTGAACAGGGCTTAAACCCAATCGTTGTGGTAAACAAAGTCGACCGTCCAGGTGCCAACCCAGACAATGCTGTAGATCTTGTATTTGATCTCTTTGACAGCTTAGGCGCTACCGACAAGCAGTTAGACTTCCCGATCGTCTATGCCTCTGCACTGAACGGTGTTGCAGGTCTGGAGCACGAAAATTTAGCGGATGACATGACCCCGCTTTTTGAAGCGATTGTTAAGCACGTGGAATCACCTAAAGTTGACATGGATGGTCCTTTCCAGATGCAGATTTCAGCACTGGATTACAACAGCTATGTCGGCGTTATCGGTGTGGGTCGCATCCAACGCGGTACTGTTAAGCTAAACCAGAAAATCACAGTTATCGGTGCAGACGGCAAGCAACGCAACGCTAGAATACAAAAAATTATGGGCCATGCAGGCCTTGAACGCATTGAAGTAACTGATGCGCACGCCGGCGATATCGTCTGTGTTACTGGTATCGAAGAGCTATTTATCTCCGACACTTTATGTGATCCGGACAATGTTGAAGCACTGCCTCCTCTAAGCATCGACGAACCGACAGTCTCTATGACCTTTATGGTTAACGATTCACCTTTCGCCGGCCAGGACGGAAAGTTTGTTACCAGCCGCAACATCAAAGAGCGCCTGGATCGTGAATTAATCCACAACGTGGCACTGCGTGTTGAGGAAGGCGACTCACCTGAGAAGTTCATTGTCTCCGGCCGTGGTGAATTGCACTTGTCAGTATTGATCGAGTCTATGCGTCGCGAAGGCTTTGAGCTGGGAGTTTCCCGTCCTGAAGTAATACAACGCGAAATAGACGGCGTGATTCAAGAGCCGTTTGAAGAAGTTGTTATCGATGTAGAGTCGCAACACCAAGGTTCTATCATCGAAGAGCTAAGCACCCGTAAAGGTGACATGACCAATATGGAAGTTGATGGTGAACGCATCCGTCTGACTTTCATCATGCCTTCTCGCGGCTTGATTGGCTTTCGCAGTAAATTCCTGACTATGACTTCAGGTACAGGCATCATGACTTCCGTCTTTGATCACTACGGTCCTGTTAAGCAAGGCGAAGTAATTTTCCGTAAGAACGGCGTACTGGTTTCTATGGTAACGGGTAAAGCCCTAGGTTACTCGCTGTGGACTTTGCAAGAGCGCGGACGTTTATTCGCCACGCCAAACATCGAAGTTTATGAGGGAATGCTATTGGGCATCCACTCACGCACTAACGACCTGGCCGTTAACCCTATCAAAGGTAAGCAGCTAACTAACGTACGCGCATCCGGTACTGATGAAAACATCCAACTAACACCTGCTATCAAGTACACACTTGAACAAGCGTTAGATTTCATCGAAGATGACGAGCTGGTAGAAGTTACTCCGAACCACATTCGCCTACGTAAAAAGCTTCTTACTGAAAACGAGCGCAAGCGTTATTCTCGCTCGGGCAAAGGTAAGTAGAGCCAACGCAATTGAATTTCTTCAATTGAGATAATAAAAAAGCGACGCTAGTTACCTAGGGTCGCTTTTTTTATGCCTGCTATTTACAACTTAACTACAGACTCCAGTCATCCACCCAGGCTTGCTCGTCTTCATCTAAATAGGCCTGCTCTAAATACTCTTGAGCCCATGCATGCTCAGCCGATAAGTATTGCAGCACTACTATCGCCACGACTTTCGCAGCCATTACTTCACTCCAGATAGTCGTTGTCAGGCAGCGCCAGTGATTGGCCTGCATTTTTTTCGGCTGTAGCAAGTTTTGCTGGCAAAGCTCGCAGATCATCAAACAATGCTTTAATTGTGGTTCTAGCGGAACAGGTTCTACTTCAAAGATACTCAGCGGAACAGAACCTGCGGCACATAATTCACAGTGCGCGGCGCAGCGGCGAACCAAGTCTTTACCAAGATAGTTAAGACTCTGAGCCCGCTCTTGTTTTTTGCTTTGGGATTTTTTAGACAAAGGTACATCACTCTTAATATTCGATTGCTAATAATACCCTTGAGCTTGTAGAGACAGCAAGTTCCCTCTAAGAAATCATCACTGCATAGGATTACAGATTGCCTTTGAGAAAAGAGCAACAAACTAACTAGGGCAATACTGTAAAGAGGCTCGTTCAGAGGAAAACAATAGACTAAGGATCACTTATCAAGTAACCCTCAGTGTTGGGAATTTAGCCAACTAAGGTCATGAAGAAAATTTCGGAGCTTACTAAAAAACTACATAAAAAATCAAATTGTCAGAATTCTAATCCCGACTCTTAAACAATAGCAGCCCAATTAAAAAAAGAGATAGGAATAACTCTAGATTTTAACCAAAGGTAGAGTATTAGCTTTAATCTAGTCAATACTGCGGCGCTGCGATAGTTGCAATGCATCCAGCGCAAAAGCAGCATCTCTATAGCTTTATCAATTTTTCACAAGCCGCTTCTAAGGTCTCATCACTCTTGGCGAAACAGAACCTGACCAAGCGCATTTGTGGCGGTGCTTTACAGAACACTGAAATAGGAATAGCAGCTACTCCCACCTCTTTGGTCAGATACTGGCAAAAAGCCATATCATCTAAATCACTGATTTGACTGTAATCCAGCACCTGAAAATAGCTACCCGCTGCCGGGATACCACTAAAGCGACCGGGCTCCATCAATCGGTTAAACAAGTCCCGTTTGCGTTGATAAAATTCTGGTAGCTGCAGATAGTGCTGTGGCTGCTTGGCCATGATATCCGCCAACGCGTATTGCAGAGGCGTTGCTGTACAGAAGTTCAAAAACTGATGCACCTTGCGAAACTCGCTAGTTAAATGCGCAGGGGCAACACAGTAGCCAATTTTCCAACCCGTGACATGGTAAGTCTTACCAAAAGATGAGATAACAAAACTGCGCTGGTATAGCTCATCGTATTTAACAAAGCTTAAATGCTCAGCACCGTCAAAGATAATATGCTCGTAGACATCATCACCAATCAGTAATATGTCTGTCCCTTTGACCAACTCAGTCAACTGCTGCAGATCCCCGCTGCTGATCACGGCACCGGTTGGATTGTGCGGTGTATTGAAGATAATCAGCCTGGTTTTATTAGTAATGGCAGCGGCTATTGCCTGCCAATCCAGAGAGAAAGCGGGCGACTTAAGCTGCAAGTGTACTGCTACACCGCCGTTAAGCACTATGGCAGGGTTATAGCAATCAAAGGCGGGATCAAGTACCAGAACTTCATCACCTGGGTGCACAACAGCAGCGATAGCCGCATAGATAGCTTCTGTGGCACCCGAGGTGACTGTCACTTCTTTATCGGCACATACCTTGCGACCATATATACGCTGAACCTTTGCTGCTATTTGCTCTCTTAACTCTGGGATTCCAGTCATAGGTGCGTATTGGTTAGCACCTCTGGACACATGTTTATCAACGGCATCCAGCAATAGCTCAGGTCCATTAAAATCCGGAAAGCCCTGCGCCAAATTGATCGCATTATGCTCTGCTGCCAGCTGCGACATAACGGTAAAAATTGTGGTACCGACATCCGGCAATTTTGACTGTGGGTAACGCATTGTCATTCCTTATTGTTGTTATGCTGTTCTTAGAGAATAAAATTAGCTTCTTTAGTTGCAGAAGATTATCACTGCAAAATCCGTATAAAGCTACTCTGATCTAACCCTATCCCCGCTTAGATCAGCTTTGATACCCCCATGACTAAGAACTATCGGCAGGCCCTGCAGAAAACAACCTCACAACTAAAACTATCTGCCTGAAAACACTCTAGCTATAGCCCGCAAATCATATACAATACAGCCCAATCAGCCGCTATACACAGGATAAGACAATGACTTTATTTCGCCCATGCATCGACCTTCACCAGGGCAAAGTAAAGCAGATTGTGGGTGGTAGCCTCAACGAAAGCGGGGCGCAAACCAATTTTGTCTCCGAGTATGACGCCGCTTATTACGCCAACTTGTACCGGCAGAAACAGCTCACTGGCGGCCATGTTATTGCCCTGGGCCCAAACAACGAGCAACAGGCTAAACTGGCTCTGGCGAGCTGGCCAAAAGGGCTGCAGTTTGGTGGCGGGGTTAATTTAGAGAATGCCCAGCAATGGCTGGATGCTGGCGCTTCACATGTGATAGTCACCTCTTACTTGTTTGAAGACGGACAGTTCAGCTGGAAGAAATTGGATTCGCTGGTCGCTGAAATCGGCCGGGAATCTCTGGTTTTAGATCTTAGTTGCCGCAAGACCGATAGCGGCTGGAACATCGCCACCGACCGCTGGCAGACGATTACCGATACCGCTATAAATGCAGAAAATTTGCAACAGCTAGCGAAATACTGTGCCGAATTTTTAATTCACAGTGCCGATGTGGAAGGCCTGCAGGGCGGAATTGATCACCCACTGGTAGCGTTTTTAGCCCAGCACTGTGAGATACCGGTTACTTACGCAGGTGGCGCGAGATCCATTGCCGATCTGCAATACGTACAGCAATTATCTGCGGGTAGCGTTGATCTAACCATAGGCAGTGCCCTGGATATTTTTGGCGGCAGCGGCATTAGTTTAGAGCAGTGCATCACCTGGAATAACCCTGACTAACAACACCCTTCTTACTTACTAATTACTACTTACTTGGATATGTCTTAGATGTCATCGCAACAAATAAACTGGCTTATTTTCTACACATTAGTAGCCATGTGGGGTACCTCATTTTTATTTACTGCCGTCGCTGTAGATGACTTTAGCGCCATCCAGATCTCCTCTATGCGTATTGTTCTAGGGGCACTAGTGCTGACTATCGCGGTCTACAGTAAAGGTAAAAGACTGCCTTTTGACTGGAAATCCTGGTCGGCGTTTATCCTATTGGGCCTGGCAGGAAACTCGCTACCTTTCTTTCTTATTTCCTGGGGTCAGCAGTCTATTTCCTCTGGCACTACCGGGGTATTAATGACGTTCATGCCAATCATGACGGTACTGTTAGCGCATTATTTTGTCGCTGGCGAGAGCTTAAATAAATACAAAATCTGTGGTTGTCTTATCAGCTTTGCCGGGGTTGTACTGCTGCTCGGGCCGCAATTCAATGGTGGGGCAACACTGCTGGCCCAGTTGGCGGTGTTCGCGGCTGCTACTTGCTACGCCGTCCAAACCATTTTAATCCGCTTGCTGCCAAAATTTGATCCGCTGGTAGCGGGTGCTGGCATGCTAATAGGTGCCAGCTTGCTGTCTTCGCCACTGGCAATTAATGACGGCTTTGATAATATCGGGCAGATTAGCGATCAATCGCTGTACGCCATAATTTGGCTGGGCATAGTGCCCACCGGATTGGCTTCTATTTTGTTCTTTCTGCTAGTAGAGCGTGCCGGTCCCAGTTTTATTTCCAATGTAAACTACTTCATACCGGTGGTGGCTTTTTTTAGTGGTATTATCATTCTCAACGAACCCCTTACCAGCAGTAATTTTATCGCCGTTGCGGTGATTATTGGCGGCGTAGCATTGACACGTAAAAAGATTAAAACTATCCATAGCAGCTAGCTTTTGGCTTCTAACTATTAGCTTTTTCCTAGAAGGTCAAACTCAGCCTTATGCTGCTTAGCGACATGCTGCTGCAGTTGCGGAAAAAAATCCAGAAACAGCGTTTCCAGCTGCAGGTTATGCTGTTCAATATCTTCAATGCATCCGCTGAATGTATTGTCGAAGCGAATCCGTGCGGCGATACGATCCAACGCAAAACCTATGCCCTCGATGCTCTCATATGTTGCAAACCAGTCGTTGTTAACTACAGAGCTCATTACCTTTGCCATCCTCGCTGGCATCAAAGGCTGACCGCGCTCTAGCAGCTGATAAGTTTGAGCCTTAAAGTCGCTATAGCTGAGCTGCGAATAACGCTGCCAGTGCACAATCAGATAATGATCAAAAAGCACATCCACGGCCACGGCGGCAAACCGGCGCCTGGCAGGACTGAAACACTGCTTCGCCTGCCCTATCAACGGATGACTATCCGTGTATTTATCCACCAGACGATGATTGTGCAGTCCAACCCTAACCTCTGGCGCCAAAGATTGCAGATCAACACCTTTGCAGAAATCACCGAGTAAATTTCCGACCACAGACTGACTATTAGCTGAGGCAAAAAAACAGTGGGCAAGAAAATTCATCTCTGCTCCATTATAGATACAAACAGTATTTACAAATCTTCGACATTGACCACCTCACCGCATTGATCTGGGGTATAGCCTGCCAAAGTTTCAACACTGCTACAGAAATCTGCAGAGGATATTTCAGCGAGAAATCGCTGCATCGACTCTTGTTGCAAGGTTTTATTGTTGCAGACAAACAAATAGTGTTCAGTGGTCAGAGGTATAAACCGCAGTGAGAATTTTTTTGCTGCAGCCTCCACACCAAAACCTACGTCAGCCATGCCCGCCGCTACATAAGCTGCGATTGCCGAGTGAGTGTATTCGACATCATCAAAGCCAATAATAGACTCCACCGGGAGATCTTGGCGCTGCAGTAACTCTTCAAATAACAAGCGCGTTCCGGATGCCGGTTCGCGGTTGATAAACTGCACGTCGCTGTCGACTACGTCTTGTAACAAAAGTATTTGTTTAGGGTTATCGGCCTTGACCATTAAGCCCATGCGCCGGGTAATAAAGCGAATCACTTTATGCGCTCTGGGG
The DNA here is from genome assembly GCA_002163025.1 of 'Osedax' symbiont bacterium Rs2_46_30_T18. Lineage (GTDB taxonomy): Bacteria > Pseudomonadota > Gammaproteobacteria > Pseudomonadales > Balneatricaceae > Rs1. The sequence continues at coordinate 2,417 of MABF01000043.1, read as the reverse complement.
CGTAAGTGCCGCAAATAACGGGTTAGATACTTTGCGTCGCGCAACTCTACCGGCAAATGAAACCCGGCCACATCACACTGGCCACGATTCAGGGCAATCAAAGCCTCTTCCACTTCTTTATACTGTAAATTCAGCTGATAGTTTTCTGCGTAATTAGGCAGTAACTCAACCGCGTAACCAAAGCTGGCATAGATATTCAACAGTGGCTTTACCCCATCCAACGAGCGCTGGATTTCCAGGTTAATCTCAGAGGCGAAACTTTTTAACTGCGGCTCCAGACGGGCGATTAGACGCTGCTGTGCCCACAATAGCTTTTCTCCCAGAGGAGTTAGGCTGGCACCACGACCCTTTTGCAAGTGCACAAGTTCACAGCCAAAAAAACCCGCCCAATGTTGAAGTATATTCCAGCTGTGACGATAGGAGATTCCCACTTGTTTCGCCGCTAAAGTAAGCTTGCCCTGCTCGTGAATAGCACTGATCAATAAAAACAACTGCGGATCTAACCGACTGCCGCTGTCATCTTTGAATATCCAGGCGGGCTCTACACTAATGCGTTTCATCAAATCTCCAACTGCGTAATATGTTGCCAATTAAAGCCAACCTAAAGCGCCGGATCACTTAACAACATAACAAGTGCAAGAAACTACACTTGTTTATCGTCGATGAAAACAGTTAATTGTCGATTAAACTTATTCAGGCAGGGCAAACCAACGCAACTCTTCCGCTGATTCACTCAACTCTAATGGTTTCACATCTGGGTTGGCTTTTGCCGCTAACAGGATATCCAACCCTTGCGCCAAGTAGTCACACAGCTGATCACTGGCAACCACTTGCTGCTCAGGCCTATCTCCACTGGCAACCGCTAAATCCAATAAGTCTTGCAGGGTCATTGTATTGCTCTGTTGACCGCCAACATACTCCCAAGTGCCGGAGCTTTGATTAAACTGATAGCTGGCCAGTAGGCGCCAACCGTGTTCAGCGACTAATTTCAAGGCACTTAATAAATAGTCAAAGGTCTGTTCATCGATAAAGTAGTTGAAGTTTAAACGCGTCCAACCTGGCCTTAATACCATGTTGCCACGATGTAGCTCCCCTTCTATAGCGGTACTTTCCAGCATCGACAAGTCCAGTAATTCGTGACCGTAAGGACCGGCGCAAGAACAGCCGCCACGGGCCTGAATACCAAAGACATCATTGAGCAGCGCCACCACAAAGCCATAGTGCAAGACACTGTCGTTGTGCTTTATATTAAACGAAAGTATCGACAAACGCGGTTGCGAAGTGCCACCGAGAATCTGAAAGTTCGGCAGCTGCGACAAACTCTGCATCGCTCTTTGAATATAGCTGTGCTCTAAGCGCTCAATATTTTGCGTGCCTACTTGCTGCTGTAGATTAAAGACTAAACCGGCGCGAATCGATTCAACTATGCTCGGTGTTCCACCCTCTTCACGGCGTTCGATATCATTGATAAATGTATGAGATTCAGGGGAGACATAGACCACTGTGCCACCACCAGGTACTGCAGGTACAGAATTTGACAGGCAATCCCCATTCACCACTAATAGCCCTGGAGTCCCCGGACCACCGATGAATTTATGCGGCGAGATAAACACCGCATCTAGCTGATCTGCAGCCATATCTATTCCCACATAGGGCGCTGCAGCGGCATAATCCCAGCAGGACATAGCTCCATATTGCTTTAACATGGCAGATACTTTTGCCACATCGGTTTTCACTCCGGTGACATTTGAAGCCGCCGAAAAACTGCCTATCAGCTTTTCTCGGGCCTGATATTTTTGCAACTGTTGCTCTAAGTAAGTGGTATCTATTTGCCCTTCGCTATCCAGTGGAATAGAGACCAAAGTGACGATACTCTCACGCCAGGGTAGCTCGTTAGAGTGATGCTCGTACGGGCCGATAAATACCACCGGGCGATCTTGCTCTTTTATTTGCTGCTCAAACTGATACTTTGCGTTGAGTTCTGCAGGCAGACGTAAATTCAGCATATCAATCAGTTTATTAATTGCCGCGGTGGCACCAGAGCCAGTAAAGATAACCTTATGGCGATCGGTGGTATTCAATGCCTGGTGGATAGCGGCGCGGGCCTGCTCCCGAAACTTAGTACTCTGCTTGCCAGTAAACGAAGTTTCCGAGTGAGTATTGGCATAATAAGGTAAAACGTTTTTGGCAATAGTCTCTTCGATAAAACTTAAAGAGCGCCCAGATGCGGTGTAGTCAGCGTAAATCATTGGTTTGCGACCGAAGGCGGTATCAAACAACATGCCATCCCCGATCACACTCTGGCGGATAGTCTGTATAGATATTGTCATGGGGATCTCCTGTTTCACATTCTGAATTAATGCGCATAGTTTAGCGACTATTTAGAGAAACATTATTTTCAATTGACACCTAGTATC
>MABF01000087.1 GCA_002163025.1 'Osedax' symbiont bacterium Rs2_46_30_T18 | reverse complement strand
CTGCCATCGTCTTCTTCAGCGTTTGGTTGAGCCAGCGCAACCCGCAGCCAAAACCTCTGCAGAGCAGTCCTGTCATCGACAGGCAATACAGTTAAAACCCCAGCGTCTTTTAACGGGGGTATCGGGTCGGTGCATTAGTGGGTCTTAGATACAGGCAGTTGCTTTAAACAGCTGCCTGTGACGCTCAGTGATGAGACTTGCCTTTTACTTCACGTTCAGTTGTTCTGGGCAGGATCTGTGCAGCAATACCTAGATGCTGATAATGAGCAATCAGTCGTCCACCACAAAACGGGGGAGTTTTCAAAAATATTGGATCTGCTCTGCTGGATTACTTTTCGAACACAAATACAAAAAGTAACTTATCTAACCAAAATAACATTAGCGGCTAACAAGTTACATCTCACCAAAGCCATCGTTAAAGAGGTAGTACAGAGACACTTTAGAAGAGAGTCAGTTAATTTTTCGGTTGCGATAAACGTTAAAATTAACTGATAACTAGAATTGTCCGACAGCCAGCGTCAGCTATTTATCAAACATATGCCCTAATTTACCCGCTTTTGTGGCCAAATAATTCTGATTGTGACTATTTTCACCCACCTGAATCGGCACCCGAGCACTCACTTGTACTCCGTATTCCTGCATGGCGGCAACCTTGCGCGGATTATTGGTCATCAGGCGTAATTTCGTAATTGAAAAATGCTCGAGCATCGGCAGGCACATACTGTACTCGCGCATATCGGCATCGAAACCTAATTTTTCGTTGGCCTGTACTGTATCTGCCCCTTTATCTTGCAAGTTGTAGGCTTTGATCTTATTCAGCAGACCTATGCCACGCCCTTCTTGACGCAAATACAACAAAATACCACGGCCCTCTTCGGCGATACGGGTAAGCGCCTCCTGTAATTGGAAACCGCAATCGCAGCGCAAGCTAAATAGTGCATCGCCGGTAAGACACTCAGAGTGAATACGCGCCAGGACCGGCTCGTCACCACTGACATCTCCAAAGACCAAGGCGATGTGCTCTTTACCTGAAGCAACGTCCTCGAAGCCCACCATATCAAAAGTGCCCATTGGCATAGGCAATTTTGATTCGGCGACGTAGCGAACTGCTGAATTTTCTGTTTTATCTTTAACCGACACTAGGTACCTCTAAGCTATTACTGCGTTGTTCTATATGTGGGAGCAAATATCGTATTTACAACAAGAAGTAGTTAATTAAATGCAGACAACCTAAGGCCATCAATCCTGCGACTATGTCATCCAACATTATTCCCAATCCGCCGCTGACGTTTCTATCAATCCAGTCTATTGGCCAGGGCTTTAATATATCGAAAAACCTGAACAGCGCAAAACCAATAACGACAGTCGTAAAGCTAACCGGGATAGCAATCATGGTGATCCAAAATCCGGCAAATTCGTCCCAGACAATGCTCGGATCGTCATGAACTTGCATATCTTCTGCGGTTTTTTCGCACAAGTACACGCCGTAAGTACAAGCGGCTAAAACAACGATTAAATAAGCCCACAGCGGCAGCAGTGACAGCAATAAAAATATAGGTACCGCCGCTAAGGTGCCGAAGGTCCCCGGGGCCTTTTTTGCCAGACCACTGCCAAAGCCAAAGGCCAGGGCGTGAATAGGGTTCTGTAATTTTTCAGGTAGCTTAGCTCTGTAATCAAACTTCAAGGGAACTCTCTTTACTCACTGCTAAAATGATTGTAGCCGGATGCTGCAATATGCTGCCACTGCCCATCGCGAAAAATTTGTAATTCGATTGCTGCTGTCACCACACCAATGGTACTGACAGCCACTTGATGTTGCTGTAATTGTTGCTGCAGAGCAGGCCATTGCAGAGCGGGAACAGTAAAACAAAGCTCAAAGTCCTCACCGCCACCCAGTGCCCACTGCAACGCATTATCGCCCGCTACTTGTCGCATTGCATCTGACATCGGGATCGAATCAGCATCGAGCCTGGCCCCGACCTCTGAGCGTCGCAATATATGGTTGAGATCCGCCAATAGTCCATCTGAGATATCGATACAGGCCGAGGCGTAAGCGCGTAACAGCAAGCCTGTGGCTACCCTGGGCACGGGTCTATAATAGCGCTGTAACAAATAGCGCTGTGCCGTATCGGGCTGCTCAACATCCAGCAATTCCAAGCCCGCTCGGGAATCTCCCAGATTGCCGGTTACGCATATAAAATCACCTTCAGCCGCGCCAGAGCGCAACAGTGCCTGTCCCTGTTCGACAAAGCCCTGTACTTGCACACTTAAGGTCAGCGGCCCCTTAGTGGTGTCGCCTCCGGCCAGAGTGATCTGATATTTATCGGCGGCTATCGCCAACTGCTGGCTGAATTTTTTCAGCCATTGCTCGGTCAGTTCAGGGAGCGTCAGTGCCAGAGTAAAACTATTCGGTTCGGCACCCATAGCCGCAAGATCACTGACCGCGGCGCCGAGTAAGCGCCAGGCAATTTCTCCCGGATCTGCATCCACAGGAAAATGCACCCCCGCGACCAGAGTGTCCAAAGAGAAAGCTAACTCCTTCCCCAAAGGCACACGCAGTATTGCACAGTCATCACCTATACCTTGCTGCAACGCACTATTAGCTTGTGCTGCACCTGCATTGGGCTGGCTGAAGAACCTTTCGATCAGCGAAAACTCATCCATGTCAGATTATTTTTTATTGGCCTCATGGCGCGCTCTGATCTCGACCATACGTACTCGCTGTGCCAATTTATCCAAGATACCATTGACGTACTTGTGGCTTTCGGTGGCACCAAAAACTTTAGCCAGATCGACACTCTCGTTGATGACGACGCGATAAGGTACTTCAATACGATGAATCAGTTCAAAACTGCCGATACGCATAACTGCCCTTTCAATAGGATCAAGATCATCTAAAGAACGATCGAGAAAAGGTGCATAGGCCTCATCTAATTCGGCGCTATTACTAGCGACACCACGCAGTATTTCACTGAATAATGCTATGTCTGTCTGTGACATGTCATTATCAACCCTAAATTGCGCCTCTATCTCGTTGATCGGCTGGCCCGCCATTTGCCAAGAATAGACCGCCTGTACGGCGAATTTGCGCGCAGAGCGGCGCATCTCGGTTTTAGATGCTTTTTTACTCTTGCCTTTACTGTTGCTTGGATTTGTATCTTGTGTCACTGATTAAGCCTCGAGGTTGCGCAGTACGCTAACCATTTCAATTGCGGACAAAGCGGCTTCCGCCCCTTTATTTCCTGCTTTAGTACCAGAGCGCTCGATTGCCTGCTCGATACTGTTAACTGTTAAAATACCGTTTGCCACCGGGATATTATAATCCATCGCCACTTGAGCGACACCTTTTGAGCTCTCGCCAGAAACGTATTCAAAATGCGGTGTGCCGCCGCGAATCACAGCGCCCAATGCGATGATTGCATCATCGCGCTTTTGCGCCGCTACTTTTTGCACTGCCAAGGGAATTTCAAATGCCCCCGGCACTCGTACAACCCGCACATCACTGTCGTTGATACCGTGACGTTTTAGAGTATCCAGAGCGCCGTCCAGTAAGCTTTCAACCACAAAGGCATTAAACCGACCGACGACGATTGTGTATTTACCACCACCTGAGACAAAGTCTCCTTCAATAATTTCAACTGACATTTAATAATCCTTATTCGCAAGTAATGTATTCGCTTATTTCCAGATCGAAACCGGATATAGCATTAAATTTGATCGGCGAACTCATTAGCTTCATCTTGCCGATACCTAAATCTCTGAGTATTTGCGAGCCAGTGCCAACCGTTAAGTAGGCGCCAGATGAGCTGTAATTTGCCGGTGCCGGGCGGCAGGTTTGCCTGGCGGTAATGCGCTCCAGAGCCACCGCGAAGTCTTCGCGCTGACCATTGTCCAGTAGCAGTACTACGCCGTTTTTCTCAGTGGCCACTTTTTCCAGGGCCTTTTCGACACTCCAGTGCTCATCACCGCCCATACCGACCATGTCACGCAATTCATCGCCACGCATATGTACTCTGACCAAAGTCGGATCAGCAGCATTAATATCACCTTTTACAAAGGCTAAGTGCGTCACATTCTGGATAGAGTCAGCGTAGCTGATGCAATTAAAATCGCCGTGGGCCGTCGTTACTACAGCTTCACTAGTGCGCTCGATAGTGTGCTCGTTGGTGGTGCGATAGTGAATAAGGTCGGCGATAGTGCCAATTTTCAATTGGTGCTTTTGCGCAAACTTTTCCAGATCTGGACGACGTGCCATCGAACCGTCATCATTCATGATCTCTACTATTGCCGCCGCCGGTGTCATACCCGCAAGACGTGCCAGATCACAACCTGCTTCCGTGTGTCCGGCTCGGCGCAATACTCCACCTGGCTGGGCCATCAGTGGGAAAATATGCCCAGGCTGCACTATGTCCTCGGCCACTGCATTTGTGCGTACTGCGACACGAATGGTCTGCGCCCGATCCGCCGCCGATATACCGGTAGTGACCCCCTCGGCAGCTTCGATAGATAAGGTAAAGTTCGTCTCGAAGGCGGCGCCGTTACTCTGCACCATCAAAGGTAACTTTAGTTGTTCACATCTATCTCTGGTCAAGGTAAGACAGATCAAACCGCGAGCATGGGTTGCCATAAAGTTAATGTCTTCAGCGCGAACCATTTCTGCAGCGATTACTAAATCACCTTCGTTCTCGCGATCTTCGTCATCCATCAATATAACCATTTTGCCTTGACGAATATCTTCAATTATCTCTTGCGGGCTGTTTAGCTCCATGACGTTCTACTCACCTATGACTATCTTGAAAAATAGTGACAATTTATTTTAAAAAACCAAACTCGGCCAGCTTGGCCAAGTCTAAACCTGAAGGCTGATAATTTTGAGCCGTTTTTGCTCTGCTGCCAGCAGTCAGTAACCGTTCCATATATCTGGCAATTATGTCTACTTCCAAATGTACTTTTGTGCCCAACTGATAATCGATCATCAAAGTCTGAGCAGCGGTATGCGGCACTATGTTCAGTGAAAAAGTATCTGTCGCCACTGAATTTACCGTTAAACTGACACCATCGACAGTGATCGACCCTTTAGCGGCGATATAGTGAGAAATACCCTCAGCGGCGCGTACATTGTATCTGATCGAGCGCGCATCCTGATTTTTCTCTACAATTTCACCTATGCCATCTACATGCCCTGTCACTATGTGGCCGCCCATGCGGGTACTTGGCAGTAAGGCTTTTTCCAGATTGACTCTTTCACCTACCTGTAAAGACTCAAAGCGAGTATGTATTAAAGTCTCTCTGGACACATCTGCCCAGAAGCCATCCCCGGGCAAGTCGATAACGGTTAAGCAGACACCATTAGTGGCGATGCTGTCGCCAATCGCCACATCCGCCAAATCCAGTTCGCCAGTGCGGATATGCAATTGCAAATCTCCCTGTTGCATTTGTACTGCCGCTATCTGACCAATAGCTTCGATAATACCTGTAAACATTTAGCTGTTTTCCACCGGTTGCATTGGCTTTTCTACTTTTTGATAAGACAAGCGGATATCCTCACCGACAAACCTTTGATCAACGAGTTCGAGCCGTTGCTGCTGGCTCATCTTATCCATTTTCAGTGCCAATAAAGGTCTGGCGGATGCTCCTAAAATAGTCGGCGCCATATAGACAGTCAGCTGATCAAATAAGCCCTGACTAACAAAACTCCCCGCCAAGGTAGCTCCCGCCTCTACTAACACGTTATTGCAATGCTCTTGCACTGCCAGGTAACGCAGTAGTGCTTTTAAATCAACCTGGCCGTCATCTGCGGGCAGTGATACCACATTTTCATTATCTTCTGCTGCCAGAGGTACTGCAATCACTCTTAAGGTTCGACCACTTTGGACGAGTATTTTAGCATTCTTTGACAAGCGGTTCTGCGAATCAACCACCACTCTTAACGGCTGTTGTGCCGCAATCATTTCCAGGTTGTATTCACTGAGCTCTAATCCCAGTTGCTCAGGCCGGACTGTCAGCGAGGAATCGTCGTGCTCGATCGAACCTATACCTGTAATGATAGCGCAACTTCTGGCCCTTAACCGCTGTACGTCAGAGCGCGCCGCCGGGCCAGTAATCCACTGGGACTCTCCACTTTGCATCGCGGTACGTCCATCCAGGCTCATCGCCAGTTTTATATTAACCCGAGGCATTTGTTCTGTCATACGCTGGCAAAAACCTAAGTTAGAGGCCTGTGCCTGCTCGGCCATCAAACCCACTGCAACTTCAATCCCCGCCTCTCGCAGTAATCTAAAACCTGAACCTGCCACCAGCGGGTTGGGATCGCTCATGGCGCAGACGACCCGAGCAACTTTAGCTTTGATCAGTGCCCTGGCGCAGGAGCCGGTTCGGCCCTGATGACTGCAGGGTTCTAAAGTCACATACACAGTAGCACCACGCAGCAGCTGAGCTGTTTGTTCGGCGCTGTGGCTTTGCTGTAAACTTTGCAAAGCGTTAACTTCGGCATGGCCAAGGCCTGCCTGCAAATGAAAGCCGCTGCTCAACAACTGCCCTTCTTTAACAATCACACAACCGACATTTGGATTAGGCCTGGTCGTGTAAATGCCGCGTCGCGCCTGTTGAATCGCCAACGCCATAAACTGGCTATCTTTCTCGCTGAAATTTTCCATACTAATCGTTGTTATTGCTTTCACAGTAATCGGTTAATTTATCGATTTCTGCCTTAAACTCACTGATATCTTCAAAGCTTCGATACACTGAGGCAAACCGCACAAAAGCGACTTGATCTAACTTGCGCAACTCAGACATCACTTCCTCACCTAAGAGTCTGGCCGGCACCTCGCGGTCTCCGGATGAGCGAATCTGTTGTTTTATGCGATTGACCAGCGCCTCAATTTCCTCTACGCCCACAGGTCTTTTTTCCAGTGCTCGTTGGATGCCAGCGCGTAATTTTTGCTCATCAAAAGGTTGGGTTGAGCCGTCAGATTTAAGTAACCGAGGCATCAACAGCTCGGCTGTTTCGTAGGTAGTATAACGTTCATGACAGGAAGTACATTCGCGACGACGGCGAACTTGTTGTCCTTCAGCGACCAATCGAGAATCGACAACTTTAGTGTCTACGGCGGTGCAATAGGGACAATGCATTATAAAATCCTGTCAAAAAGAGCGTATTGTTATACATTTCAATTGGATAGAGCTTATCTATAGAATCAAAACTGCGGCCCTGATAAAAACAGGCCGATATAGCGCGACATTGTACCCCAGTTAAGTCTAAGAGGGTAGAAATACCATCACTGCCTCTAACACTCAAAACATCTGCGAAATAGCGATGACTTGGAGACAGCTAAAGACAGAAAAACCCGCTGCTGCGGGTTTTTATTTACTCACTTCTGAACCCAATAAACATAAACTCAGATGCTATTACTTACTAGTAACAGGGGTTCCCGCCACATCATCTTCGAACTTCTTAATTTCACCCGATTCTATTTTTGCCATGAACAAGTTTAGCTCACGCTTAACAACAGGCATCAAGAAGTACAGACCGATGATATTGAAGATAGACATTGCGAAAATAGCGGCATCAGAGAAATCGATGACCGCACCAAACTGAATGGTAGCGCCGACCACAACGAAGAAGCAGAATAGCAGCTTAAAGAACAATTCAGCACGGCTACCCTCACCAAACAGATACGTCCAAGCCTTTAGCCCGTAGTACGACCAGGAAATCATCGTAGAGAAAGCAAACAAGATCACAGCCAATGCCAATAGGTATTTGAAGATATCAGCGGTTTCAGTGAAAGAGGCGGCTGTTAGCGTAACGCCTGTTAAGCCAATGCCCTGACCGTAAGGGGCGGTATTTAAACCGGCAATAGTGATAACTAATGCCGTCATAGTACAGATAATAACAGTATCGATGAATGGCTCTAACAGAGAAACCAGACCTTCAGTTACTGGCTCTTTGGTCTTAACCGCTGAGTGAGCGATAGCAGCAGAACCAATACCGGCTTCGTTAGAGAAAGTGGCGCGTTTCAAACCCTGAATCAGTGCTCCGATAAAACCACCGACCACACCGGCACCCGTGAAGGCACCATCAAATATAGCAGCAAATGCAGCGCCTACCTGATCGATATTGGCACCGATAACGATAACAGCCATTCCCACGTAAAGAGTAGCCATCCAAGGTACTACTTTCTCAGTCACAGCAGCGATTGAAGGCATACCGCCAACAATAACAGCAAACACTAAGCTCGCTAGCACTACACCAGTGAAAATGCCGTATTCAGCAGGTACGTCAAATGCATAAGTTAACATCGCATGCGCCTGATTGGCCTGGAACATGTTACCGCCACCAAAAGAGCCCAAGATACACATTAGCGCGAAACCTATCGCCAGTACCTTTCCTAGACCGGCAAAACCTAACTCGGCCAAACCGTCACGCAGGTAGTACATTGGACCACCTGAAACAGCACCCGATGGCAAAATCGTGCGGTATTTAACACCTAAGGTACACTCACAGAATTTTGAAGCCATCCCCAGTAGACCACACAAGATCATCCAGAATGTTGCACCTGGTCCACCGATAGCTAACGCCGCGCCGACACCTGCGATATTGCCCAGCCCCACTGTACCGGACAAAGCGGTAGTCAGAGCCTGAAAATGAGAGACTTCGCCCTCTTGCTTTTCTTTTGGGTCTGAATATTTACCACGGACTATGTCGATAGCCAGCCTGGAGCGTCTGACCTGAATGAAGCCGAAGTAGCAAGTGAAAATAATCGCTGCTAGCAGCAACCAACCTACAATTAATGGGAACGCTGCATCGCCAACGGGAACACTATAAAATACGCCGGAGACAAATCCACCAGTGTATTCATTAAAGAAGCCGTCAACTGATTTACTAAAGGCTGCGACGCCGCTAGCAAAAGCGCTAGTTTCTGTCTCAGCAAACACGCTGCTGGTAAATGCCATCATCAAACTGGCAATTATTAATTTTATTTTTTTCATAATTTTTTCCAAAGGTTTTTTGACCTGCTCAAATCAGGCCTGCAAAAATGCGCTCGCATGATAATTTCACAATACTGTAATGTCTAGGAGTTATTATTAAGCTCGGGGTATTTTGCATAATTTTGCTATCAAAACCGTTTTTTTTAGAATAAAACACTAGAACGCTGCAGCATCCACCTAAAAAACTGGAGCCCCGAGTGAAACAGATAAATTACTTTATGTAGCTGAACAGCCACACAAGCGAG
>MABF01000180.1 GCA_002163025.1 'Osedax' symbiont bacterium Rs2_46_30_T18 | reverse complement strand
TTGCCAGTAATATCGAGGTGAATTTGAAACTAGTTTATACCCATGCAAATAATTTTATCGTGTTAAATGCTAAAAATATTGTTGAGTCAGCCAGTATCAAAGTATTCTTGAAAAATGAATTCTCCACCGGCGCTGTAGGAGAATTGCCACCCGTTGATAACTGGCTGGAGCTCTGGGTTTTAGAAGATCTGCACTATGAGCGGGCGCAACAGCTCCTCGCTGTGTTTGATACTCAAGAACTTGCCGATTGGCAATGTGCGAAATGTGCTGAAACTAATGGGGCGGCATTCGATTTCTGCTGGAATTGTGCAGCAAGTAGTCACCATAGCATTACAGTATCATGAGCTTGTGCGAAATGAGGGTGGTGAAGTTATAGCAGGCATAGCGCTCTGGGTAATCAGAGCGAAAGGCCTGTTCTAGTTCTTGTCTTGATACTGGTTTTGAATTTCCAGAACAACAGATAAATTATCTTGCAGTAATTTGACTAAATCGGGATCAAAATGAGTGCCGGATTGTTCGTGGATTAAGGCCATGGTCTCCTCTACAGTCCAGGCATGTTTGTAACAGCGCTTAGAACACAGCGCATCAAAGACATCAGCAAGACCAGTAATACGCCCAAAAATATGAATATCAGTGCCGGATAGGCCTACAGGGTAGCCTGACCCATCCCATTTTTCATGGTGTTGCATGGCGATAATGGCACCGCTTTGAATAATAGGCCGCTTGGAGTCGCTTAAAACCTGAGCCCCTAATTCAGAATGGGTTTTCATTATTTCCCATTCTTCGGGAGTGTGTTTGCCCGGTTTGTTCAAAATAACGTCTGGAATGCCTACTTTGCCTATGTCATGTAGAGGAGAGGCGAGTTTTATAGCATAGACTTCATCATCTGATAAACCATATTTTTGCGCTAGCAGCTCGCATATTTTAGAAACTCGGATAATATGATTGCCCGTTTCCTTAGAGCGTGTTTCAACTGCACCACTGAGCATAGAAATAATTTCATTTTGTGTCTCTTCTACTTCTTGCCATAAGCGTAAATTTTCATGCGCTATGGCTATGTTTTGCACAAATAATTCAATTAAGTTCTTGGCATCTTCGGTAATTAGCTTATGGGAGTGTAAATATAACAAACTTTTGTGATTATCATCTGTGGTAAATGACACTATGACTTCATTGGGGTTGATGATGCTATAGCCGGACTCAGTGTTGTCTAGCCATTGATCGAGTACGGTCTTAGGAATGATATCCCCGGGCTCTTCGCCAACCAAACTTTGATACTCTCCGATAGCGGCGACAACTTTTACTTTGTGTCCTGTTTCCAGAGCTGCTATGCCGGTTGAGTTTACCAGTGCAGCATTAGGTTCTAAGTAGAGCAGGGAAGTGAGCTGAAACAGTGCCCCATTGGTAAATTCGTGTAAATATCTCTCTTTAAAAATATGTGCGGATGCTTTTATAACTCTCTTTAACTCAATTCTGTTTTGATTTAGCGCTGAGAGGTCACGGTAGGAGCGAATGCCAGAAATAACACTGGAAAATAATTTTTGTGAGGTGAGTTCTGTTTTGTTTTTATAATCGTTGATGTCGTAATCGACGATCACTTGTTTTTCTGGGGCTTGTCCAGGCTGACCGGTACGCAAAATAATACGTATCAGGGAGTTACTGAGGTCTTCTCGTATCCATTTGGTGACTTTTAATCCTTCGGTATCGGTTTCCATCACCACATCGAGCAATACAATGGCAATATCCTCCCGTGCAGAAAGGATATCTTTGGCTTCTTTTCCTGAAAGCGCAGATAAGAAATTTAGCTCCCGGCCTTCGAAACTGACATCATCCAGGGCGAAACGGGTAACATCGTGCACTGATTGTTCATCATCTACAATCAGTATGTTCCAAGGCGGTGATATGCTGTTAGTGTCATCAGTTTGATCAATCTCTACGTCATCAATCAAAAAATCATACATTTCAAAACTCCTAAACCTCTCTAATCGGGCCATGCTTAAACCCTAGTGCTGAGTCCCTTTTGCAGCCGGATTTTATAATACCACTAGAGTTAAATTAATCCTATGAGAACTATTACTATTAAACCTTGGTCAAAATTTCTAAGGGTAATATTAAAATTAATCAAACGTTTATGCCAGCCCTAAGCTAATCATAGTTGAGTTACGAAATGTTGCAAAATTTAATCTCAGCTCGTTTGTTTCTGGCTAAAAGATAGGCTTTAGTAAAACCGATCTCTATAGCATAAATGACGATTTACAGATGTTTCACTGGCGAGGCGAAATGCCTGCCTAGATGTCGTAGTGAACTATGTCTTGATGGAGATGGCTATAAAAATTTGATTTAAATGCGTTTAATCCAATTAATTAATCAAAAAGTATCTTTTCAATATTGACCGCAGACAAAAGGTGTATATAATTCACTTAGCTAGAAAATAAGTTCCATATTTATGTACCATTTCGATGTCCTGTTCTTCATGCTTCGTCATGATATTCATAAGTAATAGCAACATTTCCGGCCGAAAGCCTTAATATGTTATTAAGGTATAATTTACTCTTGAATTTAAAGGATTACATATGTCTACTACTACTGGTACTGTTAAATGGTTCAATGAAACTAAAGGTTTCGGTTTTATCGAGCAAGAATCAGGTCCAGACGTATTCGCTCACTTCAGCGCTATCGCTGGTGACGGATTCAAAACTCTAGCTGAAGGCCAAAAGGTCCAGTTCACAGTTACACAAGGCCAGAAAGGCCCTCAAGCTGAGAACATTGTTGCGCTATAATATAGCCTGCAAGTAACGCCCCATAGGGCGAATAAAGGGTGTGTTCCTCGGAATCCGCCCTTTTTTGTGTCTGTCATTTACTGCTATAGAATTATTAAGTACTTATTTCAGGGCATTGTCTCTGTGTTTAAGGCAACCCGGTACACAGCGACTATAATAAATCGTCGTCAGTGATAGCGTGAAATTGATCACAGGCATCGATTAGTGATTTAGCGGTAAGTTGAGGGACAGCATAAACTGCCGTGTTCACTTTGTGTATAGATGAAATCCTGTCCAATAATATTGCAAAGTCACCGTCTCCGGACAGCAGTACAACTTTATCGACAGTAGCGGCTGTTTCCAAAATGTCTATTGTAATGCCCACATCCCAATCCCCTTTGGCAGATCCGTCTGCGCGCTGGATATAAGGCTTTAGTTTTACCTGGAAGCCGATATGTTTCAAAGCCGTTTGAAATTTATGTTGACCGCTGTCGCCACTATCAATGGCATAGGCAATTGCTGTGATTATTTGTGCATTAGCGTTGATTGACTCCCAGAAGCGGCGATAGTTAAATTGACCCCTGTATGCCTGGCGGGTTGTGTAGTAAATGTTTTGCACATCGACAAAAATTGCAATTTTTTCCATGTCGGCCTGTAATGCTATAAAGGATTTAGTTGTACCCTGATGAGGGCGATCTCGAGAAAAGTATTCTCTACTGACAGATCTGTCAGTAGCTTGGCAATATACTATTTTTTTTGTGAAGAGAATATCAACAAATGAAAAATGCATTAAGTAGTAGTGCCATTGCGCGCATTGCAGCTAGTTTGGATCAATTGTTACCAGGATTTAGCTCAGAGCAGTTTAGGGTGCAGGCGCAGCAGGGGATAGATCAGCTTGAATTGAAGCAGCGGGTCGAGCACTTGATTGAAATAATGGCACAGCACCTTCCGCAAGATTTTAGTGAATGTGCAATGTTGTTATCCAAGGTAAAAGATGTATGGGTAACGGGCGACAAAAATGATCCTCTGCAATCTTTCGCCGCATGGCCGATAGTCGATTATGTTGCTAAGTATGGATTAGAGCATCCGGATATTTCATTGCCACTGCTTAAATATTTAACCGGGCTCTTTTCAGCGGAATTTGCCGTTCGTCCTTTCATTGTAAAATATCCGCAACTGTGTCAGCAATATTTTACTCAGTGGGTTGAAAGTGGAGATGAAAACGTACGCCGCTTGGTATCGGAGGGCACTCGACCAAAACTGCCATGGGGAATGCAATTGAGGTCATTTGTGAAATCTCCGCAAGTTAATATACCGCTATTGCAACGTTTAAAAGATGATCCTAGTTTGTATGTGCGACGCTCCGTTGCAAACCATTTAAACGACATCGCGAAAGATCACCCACAGCTAGTGATAGACACTTGTCAGCGCTGGCTTAAAGGGGCGTCTAGTGAAGTGCAGTGGATAATTAAGCACGCAACCAGGACGCTGGTTAAAAATGGTCACCCGGATGTATATCCGCTTTTGGGCTATACGAGTTTGCCACAGTGTAAAGTGACGAATTTGACGTTGTCGAACTCTGTAATACAGTTAGGTGAGGCAATCAACTTTTCTGTGACGGTTCAGTCCTGTGCAGATCAGCAGCAAGGTATGGTGTTGGATTTTGCACTGGCACTGGTCAAAGCCAATGGTCAGCAAAAAAATAAAGTATTTAAGTTTAAAAATTTGCAGTTAGCTGCGGGTGAGCAAGTGACCTTACACAAGCAGCACTATATCAAAGCGATAAGCACCCGGCGTTACTATTGCGGGATCCAGCGATTAATTATCTTGATAAATGGCGAGTCGGTCGCAGAGCAGGACTTTGAACTCTATATTGACTAGCCGTAGGGGCGTTAAAGCAAGGTTTGGAATTTAGCTGTTTAAATTCAGGGTAAAAAAAATACAACATGTTCCATGCTAATTGCCTGGTAGGGCCGCATAGCGATGAGGAAGGTTTAGCTCAGTTACAACTAAAGAGAGCATTGAAAACAGCTCGGGGAGCAGGTGAGTTAAGAGTGCTGCTCATTTGCTTTTTCCCCATGCTGTGGATTCGTTTATTGGCTGCTGCCCATTAGTGTGCGTGAATGGCCAGTTTCTTCTCCGCTCTGGAAATAGCGACAGTCACTATGTAGTTGAGGATCAGATAAAAACTTCCCGCCACTAAGATCGGCTCGAAGGGGCTGAAGTGATCGGAGGCGATTTCCTTATAGACTCCGGTCATATCCATAATAGTAATGGTGCTGGCCAGTGAGGTTGACTTAACCATTAAGATCACTTCATTTCCATAACCTGGCAATGCCTGGCGCATCGCCAATGGGAAAGTAATACGACGGAACAGTTGTAAGGTGCTCATACCGCAGGCTTTACCCGCCTCTATAAGTCCGATCGCCACCGATTGAATGCCACCGCGAATAATCTCACTGGTATAGGCGGCGGTATTCAATGTCAGCGATAAGATAGCGCAAAACCAGGGGTCTTTAAAAAATTGCCAGAGCCCAATAGTGTCCAGCTCTGCTCTGAATTGGCCCGATCCGTAATAGATCAAAAACATCTGGATCAGTAGCGGAGTGGATCTGAAAATATAGACAAAGACGTAAGCTGGCTTGTTAAGCGCGGAATACGGGCTGAGCCGGCCTAAAGCGACAATGACCGCCAGAAAGAAACCAAAAAATAACGACACAGAAACCAGTGCAATAGTGACAGGCAGTGCTGCAAAAATGGCTGGTATAGATTCGTTGACAATATCCCAATCCATATTACGCTCCCCTTACGCCACGGTTAGCCCATCTCTGTAGTGATAAGTAACCACGGTCAGAGAGTGAAGCTAAGATTAAAAATAAGATCAATCCGGCGAAGAAAAAGGTAAACGGCTGTTTTTCACTGCCGGCGCCAATTTGCGCGATGCGTACAATTTCTGCGAGACCGATAACGGAAATCAAAGAGGTTTCTTTTAAGGTTAGCTGCCAGACATTACCTAAACCAGGTAGGGCAAAGCGAGCGACTTGTGGTAGTAAGATGCGTCTAAAGCGGGTGCTGGTGTTCATGCCTATCGATTTTGCCGCTTCAATGGTTCCGACTGGCACTGCTAGAACCGCACCGCGGATCACTTCTGTTGAATATGCCCCCGAGCTCAAGCCGATGCACAATACACCCATAAAGAAGATAGGTAGCTCTATGTACTCATGGTAATTAAACACATCTTTGGCGATGGACATTAAAATACCATTGCCTCCGTAAAAGATCAGATAAATGATCAGTAGTTCTGGGATGCCGCGTACTACCGTGGTGTAGCCGTTGGCTAACATGCGTAATATTCGGTAGTTGCTGAGTTTCATGGTGGCAGCACCTGCGGCGAGCACTATGCCAAAGGCAAATGAGCAGGTTGCAACGGATATAGTGATTAAAGTAGCGTAAAAAAATTCATCGCCCCAGCCACTAGCTCCCCAGCTTAAGATTGTTAGATCCAAAGGAATACCTAATTTTTTGGTTTAGGAAAAATGTTGAAATTTAGTTTTACAGCGCTTGTTATTATAGTTTTTGCTCTAATACAAAAAAGCAGGACGGGTTGCCCTGTCCTGCTCTTGTGGTCAAAGTGTAAACTTATTTACTTGAAGCGTCAAAACCGAACCATTTAACAGCAAGTTTCGAAACAGTGCCGTCAGCGATGGCTGCATTTATAGCAACGCTGAATTTGTCAGCCAGCTCTTGGTTTTCTTTGCGAAGACCTAGACCAACGCCTTCACCAAATGGGCCTTCAGAGAATCCAGGGCCAATCGAGCGGAAATCTGCTCCTTCAGGCTTTTGGAAAAGAGGGTGCCAGTAGCTCTCAGCCGCAAAAGCGACATCGACACGACCAGATTGAAGGTCAAGATCTAGCTGCTCCTGAGTTTCGTAAGTACGGATAGTGGCGTCGCCCTTCATGTACTCTTTCAGGAAATTTAAGTGAATAGTGCCTTTTTGTACACCGATAGTCTTGCCGCTAAGAGCTGCTAAAGTAGCGTCCAGGCTAGTTTTTTCAGAAGCGTCTAAATCAGACAGTGAAATTTTGTCTGCAGAAACCTTAAAGTCAACCAGTGCAGAGTCTTTACCGACAACGAAAACTGCTGGGCTAGAGGCATATGAGCGTGAGAAAGTAATCTTTTTGCGGCGCTTGTCAGTAATAGACATGCCCGCCATGATTACGTCAAACTTACCTTGTTGCAGAGAGGGAATAATACCGTCCCAGGCTGTTTGCTCCATAGAGCACTCTAAGCGAGCGCGGGCGCAAAGCACTTGGTATAGATCAATTTCGAAGCCTTCAAGATGGCCGTCACTGTTAAGTGCATTCCACGGGGGGTAAGCACCTTCAGTAGCAATTCTTACAACATCGCCAGCTTGCGCTGCACCTGACATTAGAGTAACAGCCGTAAGGGCTGCTGTGGCTAGCAGTTTTTTCATGATAAGTATCCGCTCGGGTTATTTATTGTTATCAAATGTAGTTAAAAGGTTTCTATGTTATGGCATAGAGACTATTTAATACAAAATTATTGAAGTGCAATAGTACAATCATTCTGCCTGACCCGATACGGCATAAGTTGTCATATATTTCAATAATGCGACATTTTTTTAGACTATTGTGCGACTATTATCCGATTGATGCACCTAAGTATGGTAATCTCGGCGGCAAATCAGTTTTGTTTGGGTAATAGTAGGTCTTCATTTTCGCACTGAGATGAAAGGCTAATCTATGTATTCATCCTAATTAAAGAGACTCAAAGAGTCCCCTAAAAATTATAAGAGCCATTTTATGTCCCAGGCAAATTTTGCAATCAATGTTAAAAATATTCATAAAACCTTTGGTCGTTTGGAGGTATTAAAAGGTATAGACCTGCAGGCAGAGGCCGGTGAGGTTATCTCTATAATCGGCTCAAGTGGTTCAGGTAAAAGCACCTTTTTAAGGTGCATTAATATGCTGGAAAATCCCACTGAAGGTGAGGTTGAAATCACGGGTGAGCAGCTTAAATTAAAGCGCAATAAAACGGGTGATCTGGAAGCTGCTGATCCGAAGCAGCTAGAAGCCGTGCGCCAGCGCTTGGGGTTTGTTTTTCAGAATTTCAACTTGTGGCCACACATGACAGTGCTGGAAAATATTATTGAAGGCCCGATACTGGTACTGAAAAAAACCAGAGAAGAAGCGATAGGATACGCCGAAGAGCTAATGGAAAAAGTGGGTCTGACCGATAAGCGCGATGTGTACCCTAGCATGTTATCTGGTGGACAGCAGCAGCGTGTCTCTATTGCCCGAGCCCTGGCCATGGATCCCGAAGTGATGTTATTCGATGAGCCAACTTCAGCATTGGATCCGGAATTAGTAGGAGAAGTGTTGAAAGTAATGAGGGACCTTGCTGCAGAGGGGCGCACTATGTTGATAGTGACCCATGAAATGAAGTTTGCCCGTGAAGTGTCTAATAAGGTGATGTTTTTGCATCAAGGTAAAATAGAGGCCTTTGGCACCCCTGAAGAAGTGTTTGAGAATCCGACCTCAGAGCGCTGTAAAGAATTCATTTCATCGGTCTTTTAGTTAATTCAGCAGTTTCTTGTCACACGTACAGGAAACTGGCAAAGATATATTCTTTGTCCTTGTTTTTTGTATTACCCCGTAGATTTTAAAAGCAAATTTACGGGGCTGTTAGTCTCTTCCCAAGTATTTTACTTTTAGGTTTCTCTATGTCACATACCGTTGAACAAATTGCATTAAAATCCTCCAGTCCAGGCACTCAGCGTTTTCTCAAAGTGCATAAATTTAAAGCGGCAACGCCCGGCCCTAAAGTGTATATGCAAGCCGCTTTGCATGCCGATGAATGGCCAGGGCTGTTGACTTTGCAGCATCTGATAGCTGAGTTGATTGAGTTAGATAAGCGCAATCTGCTACGCGGGGAAATAGTCATAGTGCCTTATGCCAACCCTATTGGCATGGATCAGCGAATCAATGGTGTGGTTTTGGGGCGTCACTCATTTAGTGCTGAGGGTAATTTTAATCGACACTGGCCGGATTTTTCAGCAGTCACTAAAGGTTTGCTAGCAAAAGATCCGCAGAGCAGTGTTGAGCAGTACCGACAAGGGCTAAGAGAAGCGGTGGCCCTACTGCCAACGCATACTCCGCTGGCAGAGTTAAAAGCGACTTTGTTGGCTTTGTCTATTGATGCAGACATTGTGTTAGACCTGCACTGTGATTTACAGGCGCTGGTACACATCTATGCAAATTACCGGCAGCGCCAGGAGTCAGAGCTACTGGCACAATGTATGCGCTCTCCTATCGTCTTACTTGAAGATGAGCCGGGCGGCTCGCCATTTGACGCCGCACATATTTTGCCATGGATAGCCATTGAAAGTAGTGGTTGCCCTGTCAGCTGTTTTACGGCCACTGTTGAATTGCGCGGATTTGCCGATGTTGACGATGAGCTAGCTAAAGCGGATGCCCAGGGGTTGCTAAATTTCTTAACTGCCAGAGATATAGTGCAAGCACCCGCAAAAGATATGATCGAAACCAAAGTATTAACGACAGATCTTGAGGCTGTTGACTCAGTGCGGGCAACGGCAACGGGAATTCTTTGCTGGACAAAGCAGCTGGGTGAGTGGGTTGAAAAAGGGGAACTGATTGCGCAAGTGGTTAATCTGGAATCCGACACTCCTGCGCAGGGGCGTACTGCAATATACAGCAGGACCCAAGGAATGCTGTTTACCACGAATATTGCAAAGCTGGTTTGTGAGGGTGATAACGTGGGTAAAATAGCCGGAACGCAAGTGTTGAAGAATGAGGCTGGAGGGGGCTTGCTGTCGCTTTAAAACTGTGTTTGCCTAAAAGCTCGATTAACACTTCAGCTATAGCAACTTGCTATAGCTGAAGTTAATGTATCTACTTAATACGCTTGGCTTGTTCTATCGCATTGCCAATATAGTTATGCGGTGTCATTTGCTTAAGTGCATCTTTAGCGGCTTCAGGCATTTCCAGGGTATCGATAAAGTTCCTGATTGTCTCTTTGTTCATGTCCTGGCCGCGGGTCAATTCCTTTAGTTTTTCGTATGGCTTTTCAATGCCGTAGCGACGCATTACCGTTTGGATTGGCTCTGCCAGAATCTCCCAGGAATTTTCTAAATCGGCATCGATTGCCGACGCGTTCAACTCTAATTTGCTCAAGCCTTTAAGTGTAGATTGGTAGGCGATCATGCTGTAAGCCATGCCTACACCCATGTTGCGCAGTACTGTTGAGTCAGTGAGGTCACGCTGCCAGCGAGAAATGGGTAGTTTAGCCGCTAAATGCTGCATTACAGCATTGGCAATGCCCAAGTTGCCTTCAGAGTTTTCAAAGTCTATTGGATTAACTTTGTGTGGCATAGTAGAGGAGCCCACTTCGCCGGCGATGGTCTTTTGCTTGAAGTAGGCATTAGAAATATAGGCCCAGATATCGCGATCGAAATCGATGATGATAGTGTTGAAGCGACAAAAGGCATCAAACATTTCAGCGATGTAGTCGTGCGGCTCTATCTGTGTAGTGTAGGGATTGAAATCAAGACCCAAACTGGCAATAAAGCTCTTGGCGTGCTCTTCCCAGTCAACGTCAGGATAAGCGCTAATGTGAGCGTTATAGTTACCTACAGCGCCGTTAATTTTCCCTAAAAACTCAGTGTTTTTGAGTTGTTTAATCTGCCGGCTCAGACGATAGGCAACATTGGCCATCTCTTTGCCCACAGTGGTTGGAGAGGCCGTTTGACCGTGTGTTCTGGAGAGCATTGGCTGGGAGGCGAAATCTCTGCCCAGCTGGGCTATTTCACTTTGTAGTTGCTCGAGCATTGGCAGCATAACCGCCAGGCCGTCTTTAAGCATTAACGCGTGCGATAAGTTGTTGATGTCTTCAGAAGTACAGGCAAAATGCACGAATTCGTTGATGGCTTGCAGTTCTTGGTTGCCGGCAAACTTTTCCTTAATCATGTACTCAACCGCTTTTACATCGTGGTTGGTAGTGCGTTCAATCTCTTTTACTCGCAGCGCATCGGCTTCACTGAATTCATCGACAATATCGTTCAGCAGTTGATTGGTGGCGACGGAGAATTCTGGGACTTCTGTGATGAGTGGAGTATTAGCTAGTTTTTGTAACCATCTTATCTCCACAATAACTCGGTTTCGAATAAGTCCATACTCACTGAAGATTGGTCGTAAATCAGAGGTTTTGCTTCCGTAACGACCATCGATTGGTGATACTGCGGATAGAGCAGAAAGTTCCATGAATATTCTCGCTGTGTACAATTGATTAGAAAATTTGTGCGATATTATATATGAAATTACGTGCAGCGGGTATGCCAGTTTTGGAACTTGTGGCAGCTGTTTCAATCAGCGGCTGGATTGAGAAGCGTATAGGATGGAAATATAAACACTGATACCGTAAGTGGAGCCAGCTACAACAGTCTATTGTAGCTATGGTAGAAATTCAGTCATTAATCAGCGAAAGCTTATTTGGCGTCCAGTATCTTTTGCACACTCTGCCTTATTCTCGATTTAAAAAACAATAAGTGCCAGCGTCTGCCGCCCACTTGTCTCCATAAGATGGCTGCTCTGATTCCCGCTAACAATAATGCCCTTACTTTGGCTGCATTTTCTTTGTTTTGTAGATGTCTTGGGTCTCCTTGTACTTTAATGCGAAAGCTAAAAGTACTGATGGTGTCTTGGTAGAGACCATCTAATCCGGCGACCACGTTGGTGTGGGTGTAGTTGGCGCTCGCTGGCTCTGCATCAATGCTCTCATTGGCATAGTACTTGAGCGCTTTATCGCTGAGGTTTTCCAGCCGCTGGGACATTAGCGAGAGCATGTTCTGATTTTTGGCCAGCTTTTGCTGCAGCATGATCATTGCTAATACGTAGTTAGTGATATGGTTGGTGTTATTGTTGCGGCGTTTATCAACAATATCGGTTAACGTGCGTAAACCTAAACCAAGGTTATGCGCTAAGAATTGTTGTCCGCCAAATACCGCTTCAGTATTGTCAGGGCTCATTTCAAATAAGCTATTGATAGATGTCTCAAAGCTGCTCTGTGAGATCATGCCTTTGTTGGCAATTTGGTCGACTAGAGAGGCGGCTTGAAACATAGCGGCGACCGCAATCGCTTGTTCATCTTGGCTTCTGGACATTAATGGTTTGTCTCATTGTCTGTTAGTGTTAAATACTGCTCTAAGGGAAAATGCTATTTCCCGGTTGCCTCAATGACTCCGCCGCCTAGGCAAATATCATCTTGATAAAGTACCACTGATTGTCCGGCGGTAATGGCACGCTGTGGCTGGGCAAAATTAATCAAATAATTACCTTGGTCATCCAAGGTGAGAGTACAGTCCTGATCTTCCTGGCGATAGCGCACTTTGGCTTTGCAGTTAAAAGGTGTGGATGGGGGCTGACCATTAATCCAGAAAATATCACTGGCACTGAGCCAATGGGTAAACAGTAAGTCGTGTTGTTTGCCTTGCACTGCAATCAATAAATTTTTATCTAAATCTTTGCCGGCGACATACCAAGGTTCTTCCGGGTAGTTCTTCAAGCCGCCTATCAACAAACCCTGGCGCTGACCAATAGTGTAATACATAAGGCCTGAGTGATCGCCAATCACTTCATTTTTTTCGGTGATAATTTTCCCCGGCTGAGCCGGTAGGTACTGTTGTAAGAAATCTTTAAAGCGGCGCTCGCCAATGAAACAGATGCCGGTGCTGTCTTTTTTATTGTGGGTGATCAGGTCGTGCTGTTCTGCCAGTACCCGAACAGCGGGTTTGAGCAACTCTCCGACCGGGAATAAGGTTTTGGCAAGCTCCAGTTCGCCTACCTGGTGTAAAAAATAGCTCTGGTCTTTATTGGTATCCAGGCCTTTTTGCATTTGCACGCTGACGGATCCATCCGCGTTACTGATAAGCTTGCGCCTCACATAGTGGCCGGTGGCGATAAAATCAGCGCCAAGTTCCAGTGCATACTCAAGGAAAGCTTTAAATTTTATTTCTCTGTTACAGAGAATGTCGGGGTTAGGGGTGCGCCCGGCTTTATATTCTTCCAGAAAATGTTCGAACACATTGTCCCAATATTCGGCGGCGAAATTGGCCTTGTGCAGTTTAATCTGTAATTTGTCGCAGACAGCCTGAGCATCCGCCAGATCTTCAATAGCCGTACAGTAATCTGTACCATCATCTTCGTCCCAGTTCTTCATGAACAGGCCTTCGACCTGATATCCCTGCTGTATTAACAGCAGTGCTGATACTGAGGAATCTACTCCGCCTGACATACCGACTATAACTTTAGTATTTGAATTATCTATCTGGGTGCTCATTTAGCTGTATTCTACTCTGCAAAAGGGAAGGATTAGCGGGGGACTGGCTGTGATCAAAAACATTACAACTGTGTCATTTATTACTGACCAGAGAATCCACCGCAATCAAATAGGCTGTATAGTATCCCTTTTGTAGCTTTAGCTAAAGGAAGCTTTACAATCTATGTCAGGAAAATTTCAACAAATTAAGAAAAGTATTAGATTAAACGTCCTATTAACCTTTGGAAGTTCGAATGTCAGAAAACTTAATAAAAATTCAAACTGATGATTTTGATTTAACAGCATTAAATACTTGGTTACAGCAAAGTGAAAACAGCTATGGTGCGCTGGTTACTTTTACCGGTGTGGTTCGAGATAGCATAGCGGGAGATTTGCAGCAATTATTTTTAGAACACTATCCCGGTATGACAGAGAAGTGCTTGTTAAACATTGTGGAGCGTGCCCGACAGCGTTGGGATTTGGGGCGTGTAGCCGTAGTGCATAGGGTGGGGGAGCTGACAAAAAATGAAAATATTGTATTTGTCGGGGTCATTAGTGCACATAGAGTTGAAGCTTTTCAGGCTACTCAATTTATTATGGACTACCTGAAGAAGGAGGCACCTTTTTGGAAAAAAGAGTTAACCGATCAATCCAGAGCATGGGTTGAGCAGAAACAGTCAGATTTAGACGCAGCAGGCCAGTGGGATAAACAAGGAGAATAGGGAACACGCGAGAGAGATCGCTACGTTCCCCGTCTCCTGTTGCAAGCTAGCGTTTGGCGAGTACTTCTTTTAGTTTAGCGTGCATGTCCAGCAGGCAATCTTCTGTCTGCTGCCAGTCAATACAACCATCTGTTATAGATACCCCGTACCTAAGATCTGTAGGGTCTGTTGTCATAGGCTGGTTACCAAAGCCGATATTAGATTCTATCATCAGGCCAACAATTGACTTGTTACCTTCAATAATCTGATTGACAACGTTTTGTGCCACTAAAGGTTGAATCGCCGGGTCTTTTGAAGAGTTTTCATGTGAGCAATCCACCATGATATTAGCTTTAAGTCCCGCGCTTTCAAGCGCCTTTTCAGATCTGTCAATGTTAACTGAATCGTAGTTGGGTTTGCCGCCACCACCTCTGAGAACTAAATGCCCGTATTGATTACCTTTAGTCTTAATGATGGACACTTCACCGCCAGCGTTGATACCGAGAAAGCTATGGGAGTGGCTCATTGACTTAAGTGCGTTAGTGGCCACGGCCAATCCGCCATCTGTGCCATTTTTAAAGCCCACTGCACAGGAGAGGCCCGAGGACATTTCTCTGTGAGTTTGCGATTCAGTTGTGCGGGCACCTATTGCAGACCAGGAAATAAGATCTTGCAGATATTGTGGTGAAATTGGGTCTAGTGCCTCTGTCGCTAACGGCAGGCCTAAGTTGGATAAATCCAGTAGGAGCTTACGGGCAGTGAATAAACCCTCTTCTATTTGAAAAGAATCATTCAAATGCGGGTCGTTGATCAATCCTTTCCAACCTACAGTGGTTCTGGGCTTTTCAAAATAGACACGCATTACCACATAAATAGAATCTTCGATTTTAGCTGACAGTGCTTTTAAGCGCTTTGCATAATCCATGGCTGCGTCTACGTCGTGAATAGAGCAGGGGCCTATCACGACAAAAATACGCTTGTCGCTGCCATCCAAGATGTTGCGAATGATTTGACGGCCTTCAGTGACAGTGTCTTTTGCTGCATTGGAAAGCGGTAGTTTATCTTTTAATCCCTGGGGAGTTATAAGTACCGAAAAGTTTTCGACATTTAAGTTATCTACTTGATCATTATTCATTGATATGTACTTCCTGCACGGGTGTTGCCATTGCTCTGGCTCAGTTCTAATTGGTGTAACCTTTTTACCATAAAAAATCAGCGGGTATAAGTAGACTAAAGGGGATATTCAATGCTTTGCCAAAAAAAAACAGTATTTGTCGTTAAACCCCAATGTTTTCATGGTCTCAGGGGCTGTTTGTCAGTTGTAATAACAACTATTTTTTTGAAAAAATAGCCGTCATAGAAACAGACAATCACTGTAAAATATCGAATCTGAAAATTAAATAGAACTAGCGCTAGAGATTGTAGTCAATAAGCTGCACAGTAATGTCTAGCTGTTGATTTTTCGGTAACTAATTACCTCGGAGTAGTGATTTGTTCAGTATTGGGTTCGATAAAATAAAAAACTGTTTAGTGTTGCTAGTGGCATTAACGTTTGTGACAAGTGTTAACGCAGGGCTGTTCGGCAAGGCCAAAGCAACAGATCCTCGACCTGTTGAAGAGGTTTTTGTATTACAAACTGAGGCTTTAGCAGACAACCAACTACTACTGCGTTGGGATGTTCTTCCCGACTACTATCTCTACGATCAGCGTATGAAATTTACTGCAGGTGATGGCGTCACTATCACTGAAATTAGTCGCAGTGAGACAAAAGCAAAAGATGATCCACTGTTCGGTAAAGTTCAAGTTTATTATCACAGCAGCGAAATTCTATTGCAGCTGGCAAATCTGGCAGGGCGTAAAGAGGTTAGCTTAAAGATAGAGTATCAAGGTTGCTGGGACGGTGGGGTCTGTTATCCACCTGAGAGTGCACAGCGAACGGTGACACTTATCGGTACACCAGCCATCGAGAATAGTACTGTAGAAAATGCTCTGCCAGTTTCTCTTGGCAGCACGCCTGATAGCGCTCAGATTCAAGGCTTGGCCAGCGAGCATGATTACTTCAGTCAGTTGTTGTCCAAAGGTAATTTAGTGTGGATCCTCAGTGCATTTTTTGTAGCAGGTCTGGCGCTCTCTTTAACGCCTTGTGTATTCCCGATGATACCTATCCTCTCTAGTATCATTGCAGGGCAAGGTAAGAGTGTTACCAAATCTAAGGCGTTGTTATTAACCTCTATCTATATTTTGGCGGTTTCATTTACTTATACGGGTGCCGGGGTTTTAGCTGGGCTATTTGGAGAGAACTTACAAGCGTTGTTCCAGGCTACCTGGATCATCATATTATTTAGTGCGGTTTTTGTATTGTTGGCACTTTCAATGTTCGGTTTCTATGAGTTGCAGTTGCCCGCTTCACTACAGAGCAAATTAACCAGTGCCAGTAATCAGCAAAAAGGCGGAAGCTTCATTGGCGTTGCCATTATGGGTGTGTTGTCAGCGCTCATTGTTGGTCCTTGTATGGCGGCACCGCTGGCTGGAGCGCTTATTTATATCGGTCAAACAGCAGATCCGCTGTTGGGTGGCCTAGCGTTGTTTTCATTGAGCATCGGCATGGGGGTCCCACTGCTGATAGTCGGTGTTTCGGCGGGTCATTTCATACCCAAGGCGGGTCCCTGGATGAATGGGGTGAAAGCAAGCTTCGGTGTGTTGTTGATCTTTATGGCCATCTATATGTTAGACAGAATAGTGTCAATACAAGTGACTATGCTATTGAGTGCAGTGACTTTTATTGTCAGTGCCATCTACTTAGGGGCGTTAAATTCTCTGCAGGCAAAGGCGGCAAACCTGCAAAAATTAATGAAGGGCGCAGGGCTAATATTTTTAGTCTATGGCTTGAGCTTGCTAGTGGGCGCTCTCGCTGGTGGCACTAATATGTTGCAGCCACTGGCAGGTATAGTGACGAGTGAACAAGATGATCGGCAGAAAAACAGTTTTGCGAAAGTAACATCACTGGCCCAAATTACACCACTGTTGGCTCAGGCAAAAGCGCAGGGGCGCCCTGTGATGCTAGATTTTTATGCCGACTGGTGTATTTCCTGTGTAGAGATAGAGTATATGTTCGAAGAGCCAGAAGTTGCTTCTGCGCTGGGGAATTTTTCGCTGGTGAAGGTGGATCTGACTGAGTTCAATGACGAGGCGCGGGCCCTGTTGGCCGAATATAAAGTACTTGGCCCGCCGGCATTAGTCTTTTATAACAAAACGGGAATGTTAGAGTCTAAAATGAGCATATTAGGGTTGGTGGGTGCAGAGCGTTTTGTGCAGCACTTACAGCCACTGCTGAGATAGAGATATAGACTGTTATCGAGGCTAGTCACAGTATTGACTAACCTCGATGGCGCTTCAGGTATTTAGGCTAATTGATTACAGAGTCTGGTTTTTTGTGCGTGTCTGACGAGTGCCAGTTCAATCAGCTGATCGATTAGTTGTGAGTATTCGACCCCGCTGGCTGCCCATAATTTACTGTACATACTGATAGGGGTGAATCCGGGCATAGTGTTTACTTCGTTAATGTATATCTTATGGTTATCTCGATTGACAAAAAAATCTACTCTGGATAAACCGCTGCCATCGATAGCATCAAAGGCGCTAAGTGCCGCCGCTTTGACCGCATCCATCACTGATTGAGGCAGCTTAGCAGGGATAATCGTCTCCGATTTGTTGTCCAGGTATTTGGTCTCGTAATCATAGAACTCTTTGCCGGCTAATATTTCTCCGACTGCAGATGCTCTGGGCTGATCTAATCCCAAGATAGCACATTCTACTTCAGCACAATTCTCGGCTGAGGCTTCGATAATTATTTTGTTATCAAACTCAAATGCATGGCTGAGGCCTGTGCTGAGTTCGCTCTGATTATGCGCTTTAGTGATGCCGACGCTTGAGCCCATATTGGCAGGCTTAATGAACACTGGGTAGTTAAATTGTGTTTCGATTTGCTCAATCACAGCATTGGCATCGGCGCAGAAAGTTGCATACTTAAAGATTAGGTAGTCCATTTGCAGCAGCCCGGCTGCTTTAAAAGCCTGCTTGGCTAGGGCTTTATCCATAGCGATGGCAGAGGAGGCGACGCCGCAGCCAACATAGGCCAAATTAGATAATTCAAACAGCCCCTGAATAGTACCGTCTTCACCATAGGGGCCGTGAAGGACCGGGAAAATAACGTCTAAGTTCGCTAATACGGCGTTTTTATCTGCTGTAGTATTGTTAATCAAGGTACCACTAGCGTTGGCGTAATCAATACTGGTAGAGGTTAAGTTCTGCTCGTCGACAGTTTTGTACTCAAGCGCATTTTGGCTGCTATCTGCATACAGCCATTTTCCCTGGTGGGTGATACCGATCAGATGGACCTGGTATTTTTCTTTGTCCATGGCCGCTACAATAGATTTAGCAGACATCAGAGAGACTTCATGTTCAGCAGAGCGGCCGCCAAAAACGACGCCGATGTTTAATTTTTTAGGCATGTAACTACTCGAGTAAATAGATCGCTAGTATTTATGTAGCGAGATTATGATCTTCTATCAAGTTGATTACAATTGCTTGTTAAATTAATTTTGGGTTAGCATTATCCCTATATTTTTGTGCATCTTAAAAGGCCATACCTGGCATGGTCTACTACTTTTCCATTCAGAGTGTCAGCGCGTTTTAGAATGCCCTCGAGCTCAAAATTTAAACTTTCACATACTTTGCGACTGCCTATGTTTTCAGTGGCAATTGATATCTCTATTTTCTCCAGGTCAAGGAAGTCGAACGCGTAACTGATCATTCGCTGACAGACAACCGCCATAATGCCCCGACCCTGAAACTCTTGACTGATCCAATAACTCAGCTCAGCTTTTGCCAGCGCTGGGTTGATTTTGGTCAGACCAATGTAACCGATAAAATTACCTTTATAACTGATACCGCACTGTAGTGAGGTTCCTCTGGCGTATTCAAAGAGTGAGTTTTGGATAAGTTCAAAGAAATCCTCCTCGCACTGGCATTTAACTGGCCAATTAAACCAACGCGAAAGCTGTAATTTGTTACTTTTAAACAGTTCATAGAATTTATTTTTGAAATTTTGATGTAAAAACACGATTCTCAGGTTTTTGTCTACTTTCATGGTAAACATCTTCACGCTCCTGTTTAGCATTTGCCCATCTAAGAGCAGGCATAAAACTATAGCCGATTGCCATATATGAATGCAAACTTAATAAAGTGGTGTTGCGTACATTTAATCAATGAAATGTCATTTGCTGTGCAAAATGTGTATTGAAAAAGCGGGCTGCTTTTAGCGATAATGGCTGTCGGTGAATTGCAGCTAAGTAGCTGCGATTTATACACTTATTATGGGGAGTAGACCTGGGCCTGTTAATTTTCTTCGACAGTATCATGATCATTTATTTTGCCGCAGTAGGTACTTGAAACAGCGCTGTAAACCCTGAGAGAGGTCGGAGATGTTTTGAGTTGAAAGTTGCTAGGGAGCATCATCGTTTGATGGGTCAGATCCTCTTAGAAGCTGTCAGTGTCATTAATTACCTATGATTTTTGGCGACTAATGGGTTTAGTGTTAGTAGCGCTCCTATCACAGATAATGATCTACAATATAGTACGGGATTGGTCTGTGGCTAGGCTGATCCCGCTGAGTTATTCCTGGAGTGCTTCAGGTAAAAGCCTTTGCTTGTACCAGGTTTGTTGTCGGCTCTTATTCAGGAAAGACCAGGTGATAAAGCGGCTGATTTTTTGCCCCTGAGACATTTTTATTACTTGAAATTCTTCTACCTTGGCTTTTTTCAAAGCGAGTTTGATTTCACTTAAGTGCTCTTTTTTAGATACCAGAGTGCTAAAAAACAGCACTTGTTCTCTAAAATTCTTACTCTCTGTAATCATATTTTTAATAAAGTTCAGCTCGCCACCCCTGCAGTACAGCTCTGCTTTTTGGCCACCAAAGTTAAGCGTTGCTACGTCGGACTTACCTGGGTTTTCGGGATGCGCTTTTTGCCTTGGTTTTTTTTGTAAATTCTCTCTTTTACGCGCATTCCCCGCCAGTGCTTCCTGTAGTGACCTGTGAAAAGGCGGATTGCAGATAGTCAGTTCAAAGTGTTGCCCAGGTTGAATAATATTGGTAAAAAAGGCGTTACTGTCAGGTTGTAAAAGCACTTTTATTTTACTGGAAAGACCTTTGTTAGCGCTGATAATTTGCTTGCTTGAAGCCACTGAAACAGCATCGATATCACTGGCGACAAAGCGCCAGTTATACACCCGCTGGCCTAGAATCGGATAGATACAACTGGCGCCGGTGCCTATATCCAGAACTTGAACTTTCGCCGCAGACATTTTTCCTGCAATACAGTTTTCTTCAAGCAGTTGTGCTAAATAGTGAATATAATCAACTCTGCCGGGAATAGGTGGGCAGAGAAAATTCTTGGGAATATCCCAATAATCAATTCTGTAGTATTTTTTTAGTAAAGCACAATTCAAAGACTTAACGGCGTTGGCATCCCCAAAGTCAATCGTATGCTGGTTATGTGTAATCACTAGGTATTGTTTGAGGTCGGGATGGGCCTCTATGAGGGCGGGGAAATCATAGCGCTTATTGTGCAGATTTAGTGGGTGTAAGTTAGTCTTAATGGTCATGTTTTAAATTCTTTAACTGCGCTGTTGGTGGTAAGAAGGGGTTAAGTGTCGAAAATGCAAGGCAGTGTTTGTACTGGCTATCCCACGGGTAGTGGCAAAGCCCAAGCTGCACTTTAATGTCCGTTAGATATTTTTCCCTCGCAGCGAATAAATGTCTTTAGGTAGTGTTTAGCGCTATCGATGTCTTGTTGTAAAATTGCATTAACTAGCGCATTTAAGGTCTCTATACACAATTGGAAATCAATCCTGTTTTCTTCTAGTTCTGTCTGCCTTAGAGGGCTTCCCTGCTTGTAAAGTCTATCTTGCATAGCGATTAATCGCTGTGAGTCACAGGCGGCAAGTAAGCTGTTATGAAAGTGTCTATTGCTCTCCTCCCAATCCAGGAAAAAATTCTGTGGGTCGAACTGAACTTGAGAAAAAGTTTTTAGCAGGGACTGTTGAGCCTTCAACACTGAGCCCTGCCAGTGAATATTACCATTTTTTAGTGACCACTCCAGACCAATACACTCTATTTCTATGCGTACTTGTTCAAGGTTGTTAATACTGGTGCGCTTGGTTGAGGCAACTCGGAAACCTTTGTGTGAATCAACTTCAACCAGCGCTTCTTCTGATAATAGGATCAGTGCTTCCTGCAAATATTTCGCACTGCCGCCATACTCTTGCGCCAAATTGTCAATGTTTAATGCTGAATCAGGCAGCAGTACACCAAAAGATATATCCCGGCGCACTTGGCTGGCAAGGAGTTCCACGACAGTACTCGATTCATTTTCAGTTGTATCAGTCACAAGTTTAATACCGGTAGCTAGCAGGGGCATTCGCTGTTAAAAATACAGCGTACGTAAGGTGTTTGGTTTTTGAGGTAACAAGGCTGTAGGCGCAAGTTAAATGCTCAAAATTGATCCCCGGAGAAATTGCTGAGCAGGTCGGTTAATTCCCCAAGTGATGTTTTTATTAAACTACATAAGGGCAAGAAAATACACAAAATGATTTTGCTTTACGATAATTCCTCTGCAGATAAAATTTGTGTCGTCACTGATCGTTCAGTTTGGCTGCTCGAGGCAATGCTGTAGAATCTAAAGCCCAATAAGAACTTTTTAATTCCAAGGCTATTTATAGACGAAAACAGTGCGCTAACTCGTATAAAAGCCGAAATATTTTTCCTCGGGATGGTAAACCTCAAAGGCAGGTTTTTCATAGGGATGAGAGGCGAGCAGGGCGTTGACTGCAGCATCGATGTTTTGTTCGCTGCAGAGTATTTCGACACGATATTCAGCCACCGTTTCAACTTGATTGGCAACGCCTATATGTGGGTTGGCGATTCCACTGGGAATGAACTGGCCATCACCTAGTACTTGCCATGAACAATTTGCATAATTTCCCAGAGAGCCGGCACCGGTGCTAAATATAGCCTGTTTTACCAGTTCACAAGAGTGCTGGGGGACATAAAAAATGAGTTTATACAAAGTTCAACCTACCAATAAAAAACGGGATTCGGGATACGCGGGAAGATTAAAGTAGAATATCTTCTGGTTAGTCTGGTTTACCATGTAGGCAAATTTTTACTAAGCTGGCCGCTCTAAAACGCTGACGATTGGCCTTTCTTAAAATGTAGATAGAGTTGTTAGCGCTGGCTATTATATAGATAGCTGTACGATTTGCAGTAAATAGTACAGCTTTCAACAGTCACAGTGCCGATCATGCTCTAAAATTGAATTTCAGGTACAAAATCGGGGACAATCAGTTTTCCTTCGGTCTTGGCTATTATCTCTTCCACACTGACACCCGGAGCACGCTCTTTGAGAATGAAGGCACCATTGTCAATTTCAAGATAGGCCAAATCGGTCAGAACCTTTTTGATGCAACCGGCACCGGTAAGGGGTAGAGAACACTTATTTAACAGTTTTGAGTCGCCGTGTTTGGAAGCATGGGTCATAGTCACTATGATATTGTCAGCGCCCGCTACTAAATCCATCGCGCCGCCCATACCTTTTATCAGCTTTTTGGGGATCATCCAAGAGGCGATATTTCCCATAACATCGACTTCAAAAGCGCCCAGCACTGTTAGGTCGACATGCCCCCCACGAATCATGGCAAAAGATTCAGCGGAAGAAAAAATTGATGCGCCAGTTGCGGCGGTGACTGTTTGCTTTCCAGCATTGATCATGTCCGCATCTACCGCATCTTCTGTGGGGAAAGGGCCCATCCCCAATAATCCATTTTCAGATTGAAGCATTACTTCGATATCGTCTGGTACATAATTGGCAACGAGGGTGGGAATGCCAATACCCAAATTGACATAAAATCCGTCTTGTAATTCACGGGCTACTCTTATTGCTATTTGTTCACGAGAAAGTGCCATAGTCCTTACTCTGCTCCTTGTCATACTAATCTACTTAGCATGACTTAAATCTTCTGTTAATTGCATCTAGCCAACGGTTAACAACAGGTTGTTAGTTAGTTCGCACTGTTCGCTGTTCAATACGTTTCTCAAAGCTACCTTTGATGATGCGATTTACGTAAATGCCAGGTGTATGGATATGTGCCGGATCAAGTTCTCCTGGCTCTACAATCTCCTCCACTTCGACGACAGTGATTTTTCCGGCTGTCGCGGCCAATGGATTGAAATTTTGCGCAGTATGACGATAGATTACATTGCCAAATTTATCAGCCTTCCAGCCTTTTACAATGGCGAAATCACCAGTGACAGATTCTTCTAATATGTAACTACGACCTGAGAACTCGCGAACTTCTTTACCTTCGCCTACCGGGGTCCCAAAACCTGTTGCCGTGTAAAATGCGGGGATACCCGCACCGCCTGCGCGCATTTTTTCTGCCAAGGTCCCCTGGGGAGTCAGTTCAACTTCAAGCTCACCTGCCAGTAGTTGCTGTTCGAAAAGGGCATTTTCACCGACATAAGATGAAATCATTTTTTTGATTTGCCTGTCTTCCAATAGTACACCTAAGCCAAAGCCATCAATGCCACAGTTGTTGGACACTATCGTCAGGTCTTTTACGCCACTCTTTTTTACTTGGTTAATCAGGTTTTCAGGGATGCCACATAAACCGAAACCACCGGCTAATATTGTCATGCCATCTTCCAGACCTGCCATTGCCTCTTCGTAGCTATCGACCACTTTATTAAAACCAGACATTGAAATACCTCCGTGTCTCTATTTTGAATTAGCTTGAGTTTGTAGTAAGTCGTTATATTTATCAAATATAAAAAATATAAATATTTATTAAAATATTTTATAAGTTCGTGTTGATCTGCTAGTATTCCCCGGAATTTATTACAGGCTTGAGAGGTTGTCCTTGAAGACTCATTTTACGGTAAAGCAGTTAAGAGCTTTTGTCGCAGTTGCTAAAACACGTAGTTTTACCGAGGCCTGCGAACAAGTACATTTATCTCAGCCGGCGTTAAGTATTGCGATTAAAAATTTAGAGGACTCACTCGGTGGCAAGTTGTTAGTGCGTACCACGCGAGCGTTAAGGCTCACTCCAGAGGGAGAGGGCTTTTACAAAACAGCGATGCGTTTGCTGACAGATTGGGACGATGCTTTTGAAGAAGTGCAAAGTCGTTTCTCCCTCTATCGTGGAAAAATTTCGATCTCCTGTATGCCTTCTTTTGCGAGTAATCAACTTCCCACTATTTTGTTGAATTTTCGAAAGAAACATCCAGATATCAACGTCGCAGTGCAAGACGTTATCGCCGAGGATGTAGTGGAAATGGTCCGTAGCGGGCGGGTAGAGATTGGCATTAGTTTTGATCCCGGTGATGCAGAAGACTTGTTGTTCGAACCTCTGTTTGAAGATGACTTCATCGCCGCATTAAGTGCTGATCATCCTTTTACCAGACGCTCTGAAATTAGCTGGTCCGAGGTGATCGAAGAGGAGCTTATCGCATTGCAGCGTCCCTCTAGTCTGCGTCTGCAAATAGAGCGTGAGTTATATAAAAATGGTATGAATTTGTCTGTCTCCTTTGAGGCGCATCAATTGGCGACTGTCGGACGAATGGCTTCAATAGGTTTGGGGATTGGATTAGTGCCTGCCCTCTGCCAAGAGCAAATGCAGGAGCTAGGTGCTGTGTGTCGGCCATTGGTAGAGCCCGTTATCTCGCGCAAAGTGGGTATTATTACCCGTAAGAGGGCTGCTCTTTCGGCTGCTGCGCAAGGTGTTGTTAACGAACTAGTGCTCAGTGTCGGAAAAAAATAACCGTCAATAAAAGAACAGTTATACCGAACCCAGAGAGCCTCGAAACCGCTGCTAGCTTTTCAATTGCAGCAGAGTCTATAGTCTATTCATCTCTTCGATCCCTGTCAGGGGTAGCATCTGCCCCTTTGATACTTGGTAGCTTTTAGTCAAAAGCCGTGTATTCAATGCTGTTACCCTTCGTATCCCTTGATGATTTTCTCAATCATGACTCCCGCTGCATCCCCAATGGCTGAAATGCCCCCAGTGCACAATACTGCAGTCTTTGCCGTCTAAAGTGATTATATGGCAGGGAATTTTTAGTTTGAATGCCCTGCAATATAAATCTTTACTGGATTAGGATAATTTACTATATATGTCTATGCTGTATGTAGAGCCTAGAAAATATACGGTCAATTGCTGGGGATACTAAATCTTGCACAAAGAATACGACGAACTAGCCCTGGAAGATGCAAACATTTGGCAGCAAGGTGAGTATTCTGCCATGCCAGATATTACTAAGTGTCTGGAGGAGCGAGCCAAAAAAGGCACGCAAATGGAGAGGTTTAAGCTCGCGCGATTAAATTTGCGCAATATAAACTTAGTAAACCGTAATTCTAGATACGGTTATAAGTTTATAGATTCAGATTTCTATCGCTCAGATTTAGAGGCAGCCCACTGTTTTATGGTAGATTTTGGTGGCTGTTCACTGATGAAGGCAAATTTCAAATATGCCAATTTACATTGTGCTAATTTAGAAAATTGTAATTTGCTTGGCGCAAATTTCGAGCATGCAAAACTGGAACATATCAATTGGGGCACAGAGATACTGCAATTCAAAAAAGCCCGGGAAGTACATGACCCCAGAGAGAAAGAAGACCTCTATCAGCAGGCGGAAGAGATCTACCGGCACTTACGCAAAGTCACAGAAGACGAAGGGCTATTTGAGTTGTCCGGACGTTTCTTTCGCAGTGAAATGGTTGCCAGAAGAATGCAGTTACCTTTGTTTTCAGGGGGGCGGGTACTCTCCAAGACAGTTGATCTCTTTTGTGGTTACGGCGAGGAGCCATTGCGTATCATAGGCTTTACACTACTACTGATATTGGTCTATGCCTTTTGTTATGCCTTTTCAGGCTTGACTTATGCGGGAGAGTTGATTCAGTTAAGCTGGTCAAATGACTTCGGACAAAATATGTATTATTTTTTTGATGCTATATATTTCAGTGTGGTGACATTTACAACTTTAGGTTATGGCGATATAGCACCACATGGGTTTAGCCGCTTTTTAGCGTCAACAGAAGCGTTGATGGGTAGTTTTACTATCGCCTTGTTTGTAGTGGTATTTGTAAAAAAAATGATTAGATAGGTCAACTTTAATAATTTTCAGCTAAGATGTATTAAGCAATACACAAACAATACACAAACAGTACATTTTATGCCGATAAAATCAGATACCAGTGATAGAGTGCAGCGCGCTGCAGATGAGTTATTAGCCAAAGGGCAGCGGCCGACCCAGCAAGCTGTTCGCAACTTGATAGGTAGCGGAAGCATAACCACCATTAACCATGCCCTGAATTTATGGTGGGCCAGTTTGTCGCAGCGATTAAGCAGACAGAGTGAACACCCCTCACTACCGGAACCGGTGATCACGGCTGCCTCTAAACTTTGGGACCAGGCTTTGGCTTATTCCCATGCAGCACTGGATGAGCAGCGTCTGGCGCTCACTGAATCTGCGGCGCAGCAAAAGCGGGTCGATGAAAGCCAACTTTTTGCAACCCAATCGACACTTTTGGCAATGCAGCAACAGAACAACAGGCTGCTTGAAGGCACGGAGCAGTTAGTAGAGGAAAAAAACACTTTGATTCAAAGGGTAAATGAGCTCGAGTCGTCATTAATCAAAGAGCGAGCGATAAAAGACGATTTGGCACGCTTGAATAAACAGCAGGAGATATTGCTGGCCCAGTCAGAGCCAAAAAATGACTTTAATAATCAATCAGATGACTTGTTTCAAGCGCAAATTAACCTTAAAGTGAACGAAACAATCATCCATGACTTGAAAGTGCAGCTCAGCGCTCGTGAGAGTCAGTGCACAAAATTGCAGCAACAATTGCATGAACAGGAAAAAGCCAGCATCAAGCAAACACACAGATTGGAGCTAGTCATTGCTCAACAAGATGCAAAATATGATAATGTTAAAGAACAATTGGAAAGTTTTCAGCAACTTGGCCGATAAGTATAATAAGTTAAATACAGAAATATAATAAAAATTAATCTTGCCAGAAATGTAGTTGGGTTTATATGGAATATGATTTAGCAGATAAAGTCACGTATCAAGAGATAAAAGCTATATTGTTAAAGTGTCAGCAACAAGATGTTGTTAACTGTTATAGCTTGGAAGTCTTTAACGAGGCTAAAACCGTTTTAATCAATGAAAAATTAACTGAAAAAACGGTACAACTGTTGGATGAAGATGATTATGTTTTACAGCAGGTTACCAGTAAAAAAAGAGTAGATGCGGATAGAGAAGTTGAGTTTTCGGACCGGCAACTTGCAGTGATAAAAGCGATGGAAAAAGTACTTGAGCACTGTCATCGCGAAGGGATTAAATTGATAGGTTACAGTGATGAATTAGTCGCTTATCCGGCAAATTGTGAAAATGTGGAACAGGCATCCGAGTTTTGTATGGAGATCAATACTAGCCACACTTACAAAGGTGCTTAGAAGCATCCGGAAATTTTCTTTATTCAAATAATGGACTGACAGTTGAGTAGTTATGATGACAATTAAAGTATTGCTTGTTGATGATCACGAAGTCGTGAGAGCTGGATTCAAAAGTATTTTGAATTCAGAGAAGGACATTGATGTCATCGCCGAGGCGAAATCTAGCATGGAAGCCTACGATCTCTACAAACAGAAACTCCCAGATATTGTGGTGATGGATTTGTCGCTGCCCTCTGATTCTGAAACTTCAGACAGCACTCACGGAGGCATAGAGGCGATACGACGAATTCTGGCTTTTGATAAAAGTGCTAAAATTCTGGTCTTGTCCGGCTATGATACCGCGCCTTTTCCAAGCACAGTGATTAAAGCGGGTGCGAAAGGCTTTTTAACAAAACGCGGCCCTGCGAATGAGTTAATCACTGCGGTTAAAACAATTGACAGTGGTCAACAGTATTTATCGCCTACGGTTAAAAATCAGCTGGAGGGGAAGGCGTCAGAGAGCCCTCTGACTATCCTGACCAAAAGGGAAATACAAATATTTTCGCTGCTGGCGGATGGGCGTAAAGCCTCTGAAATTGCTGATAATATGTGTTTGTCTAATAAGACAGTACATGCCCACAGAGCAAATATCCTTAGAAAACTCTCACTGACTAACAACTCTGAGCTGGTGCATTTGGCAATACGCCACGGTGTGGTAAGGCCATAACAGTCTTATACACTTACAGTGAATGCCCCCCTGTGCTGAAGAAGTTGGGATAACCAAGCTTGGATCAATCATAGCGCCGTTAAGTTAATAGATTACTGCTGCATTTAGTCGCAAATTAAGTTATTCTTTCGCAGTGTTATTGATAGCTGCGAAGAAGCATAGTGCTACTGGCACACATCTCTATGTGCCCATTTTCAATAGGGCCAAACATCGTACTTCTCCAGATACATTCTGTTGTTATTCATCACCTCAAGCTAGATTAGTGGTAGTCCTCTGAAAAATCAAAAAGACCAGGTCGTGGCAAAATTTCTGCACGGTTCAATTATGCGCCATGTCATGACTTTAACGATTACTTCCTCCATAGGGTTAGTGTCATTATTTGCAGTCGACTTAATCGATCTGTATTTCCTAACGCTGTTAGAGAACCAGGCAATTATTGCCGCCCTGGGTTTTGCTGCAGGTATCATGTTTTTCAATATGAGTTTCTCGATAGGGCTTTCTATTGCCATGTCAGCAACAGTCGCCAGAGCTATTGGCGCTAAACAAGATCGACAAGCCAGAGGCCTGGCGCTTAATAATTTTGTTTTCTCAGTGTCTTTTACGACTATAATTGCCGCCGTTACTTGGCTGTTTAAAACCCCTTTATTGGCGTTGATAGGAGCCAGTGGCGAAGCTCTGCTGTATGCCGACCAGTATTTAGCTATTATCTTACCGAGCTTACCGTTTCTGGCGGTTGCCATGTCCGGTAGTGCGTTACTGCGAGCCATGGGTGCGCCTAAGCTGTCTATGTTGGCGATGCTGTCGGGTTCCGCCGTTAATGTTGTCCTAGATCCTATTTTTATTTTTTGGCTGGATATGGGTATTGAAGGAGCAGCTATCGCATCGGTGTTTGCAAGAATAGCCGTCGGGGCGATGGCCCTGTATTTTATCTATGCCAGGCACGATTTCTATTGCCCGTTTAATTTCAAGCTGTTTGTTGAACATTTGCGCAACATATTAACGATTGCGATTCCCGCCATGGCAACGCAATTGGCGACGCCTTTTGCCAATGCCTATATGACTTATGAAATAGCTAAATTTGGTGAGAGCTATATGGCTGGGTGGTCTATTACAGGTCGAATAACGCCTGTGGTATTTGGTGTTATTTTTGCGTTATCAGCGGCAGTAGGGCCTATTTATGCACAAAACTATGGTGCTGGAGACTTCGCCCGAGTTAGAAAAACGTTGTATGATAGTTGTCTGTTTGTGACAGGTTACTGTGTTGTTGCCGCGGTTATCTTTTATCTGTGTATCGATGCATTGATAATTTGGTTTGGTGCCACTGACGATGCAGCAGAGTTTATGCGCTTTGTTGCGATCTGGATCGGCCCCGCGTTTAGTTTTTATGGCTTCTTGTTTGTCGCCAATGCCGCCTTTAACAACTTAGGCTACCCGTTGGTTTCCACCGCATTCAACTTTGCAAAAGCAACCGTTGGCACTGTGCCCTTCGTCATGTTAGGGGTGAATTATATGGGTGCCGACGGAGTATTTATGGGTAACACTGGAGGTAATTTGGTGTTTGGTATCGCCGCTTTAAGCTGTTGCTTCTATATCATCAACAAGTTAGACCAGAGCCCAATATCTACGAAAAACTATGCTTAGTTGCCGCCAGATTTTACAGTAAACTAACAACAGGTTCTCGATAAAGACATATCCACTGCTGTAGTGCCCATCGTGCATCGAAAAAAACTTTTGATACTAATAGCTTACAATTAAGCGGGCTTTATATTGGTACAACGTTGATTCATAGACTACGCTTAAACAGTAAAATGAAGTGTTTTAATCAGATAGTCAGAGCAGTAAACGCCAGCTAAAACGCAATGTTCTACAGCGTTATACTGTTTTAAACTGGCCCTGCAGTGCTTGCTATTACCCGCCCTTAATAATTTGTTTGCACGACTTGGGTTTTTTGCTAACCCTAACCCAAGTCGTTTTTTATTGACAATGACTATTGTTTTTCGCTGAGTACTTGAATAGACACTAACTGAATACAGACGCTCAATATCTGCATTGCCAGCTCAATTTCGGCTACGCTAGGCAAGCTTGGTGCGATGCGAATGTTTCTGTCTCTGGGGTCTTTGCCGTAGGGGAAGGTAGCGCCAGCGGCCGTCAGTACAACCCCTGCCTCTCGTGCCATAGCAACAACTTTAGTTGCACAGTTATCTAATACATCTAAGTTGATAAAATAGCCGCCTTTAGGTTTTGACCACTGTGCCAAGTGTTTCCCCGCCAGTTGCGTATTTAGCACCCGCTCGACGCTCTGGAATTTAGGCGCCAGTATCTTGGCATGCTTGTGCATGTGAGCCTCAATGCCCACAAGGTCTTTAAAGAAACGCACATGACGCAGTTGGTTGATTTTGTCAGAGCCGATGGTTTGAATTGCAGCGTGCTGGCGCAGCCAATTGATGTTTTCGCTGCTGGCACCCAGGGCGGCAATACCGGCACCGGCAAAACTTATTTTAGACGTAGAGCCTATAACAAAAACTCGGTTGGCATTACCCGCTTGCTGACAGCTCCTGAGAAGGTTCTTTATTTCATCACGCTGCTCAGTTAAGTGGTGCACGTTATAGGCATTATCCCAGAGAATGCGAAAATCACTGGCTGCACATTGCATTTTTGCCAGGCGATCTACCGCCTCATCGCTCACGGACAGGCCACTGGGGTTGCCGTATTTAGGCACGAACCACAGCCCCTTAATGCTCGGGTCAGTGGCAACCAGCTGTTCTATATGTGCAATGTCTGGATCACCATTTTCCATCAATGCAACGCTGACCATCTCAATTGAAAAGTGCTGACAAATAGCAAAATGGCGGTCATAGCCGGGGGCAGGGCAGAGAAACTTTATTTTTTCCAGCTTTGACCATGGCTGATCAGAGTCTGCAGTGCCATGAGTGATACATCTGGCGATGATGTCGTGCATTAACCCTAAGCTGGTATTACCTCCGATAAACAACTCATCCGTAGACACTTGTAAGTAATCTGCAAACAATACTTTTGCCTCGCTGATTCCGTCTAGGACTCCGTAGTTGCGACAATCAACACCGCTGGCATCCAGATAGTCTGATTGCTCTAGTATTGTCAGCATCGGGTTGGCTAAATCTAATTGCTCAGAACAAGGTTTTCCACGGGTCATATCCAGCTTTAGCCCCTGCGCTTGATAGCGTTGATATTGCTCTTTAAGTTTAGTGGCATCGGCTGCGAGGGAATGGTGATCGACGTCGGAAAGTGGCATTTATTACTCCAATTGAAAGAGGGTTAATAGCAATACTATTGAGCGGCAGCTGTTTAAAGAAACAGGCAGATTATGGGCTGTTTTTGAAAAAACAGCCACGATTACAGTCAATTAAATGAAAAGTTTCGCTATTGGTGTCACTCGCAAATGGAATCGG
This sequence comes from 'Osedax' symbiont bacterium Rs2_46_30_T18, assembly GCA_002163025.1. Taxonomy (GTDB): domain Bacteria; phylum Pseudomonadota; class Gammaproteobacteria; order Pseudomonadales; family Balneatricaceae; genus Rs1. The sequence continues at coordinate 19,493 of MABF01000180.1, read as the reverse complement.
GCAACAAGAGGCTGGCAAGGTAACTTGATCCGATGTACTTAATTGACTAAAGCTTTGACAACTAGACTCAATTGTTGCTGTGAGCCATCGGCAAAAATTAAGGTGATAGGGACTTGGTCGGTGATTTTTAACTCACCTTTAAGGCCCATTAACATCCAGTGTAGACCTCCGGGAGCCAAGGTAATGCTCTGACTGGGTTCAATTCGCAGTTCGTCCTGAGCTCGCATCGTCATTATGCCGTCAATGTTAGCCGTGCGGTGTAAATTAACCGACATAAAGTCGGGGCTCTGTGCGCCGCTTAACACTATATCGCTTGCAGTATTATTCGTCAGGGTCATATAGGCGACGCTGACCTTCTGTCCCGGTGGAACTGCCCTGACATGTCCTTTGCTGACCGTTAATTCGGCATAACTGACAGAGCTGAAACAAAATGCTAAGCAAAATCCTAAAAGATATTTCATAGTATTCCTCATTCGACAAGTAGCGCTAGTTTAGGTTGTAGATCTGCTGTAATTAAATCGTGCGGTACAGTGGCGGCAAATTGACCTTCTTTATTAATAATGTATAACCTGGAGGTATGATCGACATTGTAGTGAGTGTCACTGCCATCTGGTGTGTTCACTTTATAGTAGGCGCCATATTTTTTAACAATGGCGTCTATTTTATGTTTGTCCGATGTTGCTGATATCAAGCTGGGATAGAAATACTGTCCGTATTTATCGATTTTATCTAAAGTGTCGCGCGCCGGGTCGACACTGATGAACAGCGGTTGAATTTGCTGGCGCTGTGCCTCAGGCATTTTCTTAATAATATTACCCAGCATAGCCAGGGCGGTGGGACAGACATCCGGGCAGCTGGTGTAACCAAAATAAATCACGACAATTTTTCCGCGATAATCTTGCAGGTGAAACGGTCCCCTGGCAGTCTCAACAGTAAAATCACCACCCAGGCGGTTACTCACTGATGTATTAGCTGTAGAAGGTTGTTGGAAAAAAAGGCTGTAACTGCCGAGCCCTAGTACAAGAGCGGTTGTGCAGGAAATGAGATACTTCGATCGATTAGATAACATTAACTACTCCATCAGCTGGAATTATTATATTTATAATTGAGTAACGAGCATGCTAGCATTTATTGAATTATATTTTTTGACTATAAGGTCAGTTTTTTTCTGTTATATCGGGAATATTTTAAATAACTGTTTATAATGCCCTATGCTTAAGGGATAGCAATGAATTTGCCCTTGTTGCGGCCAACACATACCAGAACAGCAGGTTTTTTGACAAGTATTGGCAAACTAAGTTTCAAGTAAAACAATAGTTTGAGAGTTATTTTTCTCTTGGACAAAAATTAAAGTGCTTTAGGAAAAACATGACAAAAAGATATATCGATGCGCAACAGTTGTTGGATGACTCTTACAACCTGGGTTTGCAAATACTAGACAGTGGTTGTAAACCCAATTATATCGTTGGTGTGTGGCGTGGGGGCACACCTGTAGGCATCGCTGTTCAGGAGTTATTAGACTTTTTTGATATTAAGTGCGATCACATTTCTATACGCACATCTTCATACACAGGTATTGCCGAACGCGTATCCAACGTACGTGTGCACGGTCTTGATTACATTATTAAAAATGTAAATGCTGAAGATACTTTGCTGATAGTAGATGATGTTTATGACTCGGGCCTTAGTGTTGCGCAAATCATTCAGGATATCGAGCGCAAGTGTCGTCTCAATACACCAGTGATGAAAATTGCCACTCCATACTACAAACCCGGCAATAATAAAACCGGCAGGGCACCGGATTTCTATCTCTATGAGACCGATGAATGGTTAGTCTTTCCCCATGAATTATCCGGGCTGACGAAAGCCGAGTTATTACGCGATAAACCGGGAATAGATGCAATACGTGAACGTATTAAGCTACTTGCAGATTAAAGACTAAGCTCGGTTCTCCGAGCTTTTTTATGTGCCCCAACAAGTGCGCAGCAATTAGCGATATTTGGTCACTGGCCTTAAGTTTTCAACAATTGCAGTACTTGGCCACGATTGGCGTTAGCCTGGCCGAGCATGGCAATTTCCACATCCCTGCTAAGTTGCGCTTTAGTCATTAATGTAATTAACTCTGCGTAATCAGCATCTTCTATCTGCGAGCGGCTACTGCTCTGATTGAGTATTGAGTTACCAAGTGTATTGGCGGTAGACTCCAGCCTGTTTTGGTCCGCGCCAAAAGCGCTATTGGCTTTCTCTGCTATATCGAGCGCTTTATCTATATTGGTTAAAGTGTCATTGATATTGTCAAGGCTAAAATCTAAATTGAACAATCCTACATCAGAAAACTCGGTGAGCAGATCAAAGCTGGAGAGAGACTGCTGCTGATCAGCTTCTGAGCCGGTTTGGGTTTGCAGGCTGTCCGCATTATTGAGCAGTGATCTATTATTAAAAGTACTGCCATTTAAGCTGTCTTTGATACCTGCGACCAGCTCATCGGCCTGAGTTTGAATGGCATCTCTGTCACTGGGGTTTAAGGTGCCGTTACCTGCCTGAATACCCAGCTCGCGTAACTGTTGCAGGCTATCAGTGACTTGTGAAAGGCCTCCCTGAGCGGTCTGTATTGCGGAGATACCGTCAATGACATTACGAAATGCAGCGCTCTCACCCTTAATTTGACTACTGAATTGTTGTAAAATCTGTATGGCCGCAGGGTTATCAGAGGCTTTGTTTATCTGTTTGCCGGAGGCGATTTTTTCAGCAGTAGATTGGATACTGGTGGTAAGACTGGGGTTTAGCCCAGTTGCTCCTATGTGCATAGTATTCTCCTGAGCCGGACAAAATAACCGTAGTTACCCCTCGGACTCTTCAATAACAAGGTCAGTATAGGCCAAGTTTTATGAATGCAAGATTAGGAGCGCAAGAAATATATTCACTTTACTGCTAATTGTTAACACTCAACGTGGTTAATAAGTGACAATTCATCTAAGAACATCACAACATTTTTTTATTATGTCTTTCACAGTAGGGGGCGAAAATGTCTGTCGCAATTATAAGTCATGCGCAATGTAGCTTACACAGTATGGGTGTAGATCATCCAGAGCAGCCAGCGCGTTTGCAGGTAATTCACCAGCAACTGCACAGCTCTGGGTTATACCAGCGCTGTAGCCGATACAATGCTCAGAAAGTAACCCGGGCGCAGTTATTGGCAGCCCACACGCAGGGGTACATAGAGCAACTATATGCCAGTGCGCCCAGTTCAGGTGTCTTACAGCTAGATGCCGATACGCAAATGATGCCCGAGACATTAGCCGCTGCAGAATATGCGGCAGGTTCTGGGGTGATGGCTGTGGATTTGTTAATGCAAGGGGCGCATAGAGCTGCATTTTGTCCAGTAAGGCCGCCTGGGCATCACGCCGAGAGCGGTGGGGCTATGGGGTTCTGTTTTTTCAGCAACGTCGCCATCGCGGCCCTGCACGCTATTGCAGAGTATTCACTGCAGCGGGTGGCAATAGTTGATTTCGATGTGCACCACGGTAACGGCACCCAAGAAATATTAGAAGGCCATCCTAATATTTTATTTTGTTCTAGCTTTCAGCACCCATTTTACCCCTTTAGTGGCGCTGGAATAGCCCCGGGGAATATCCATAATTTACCACTGGCAGCGGATATCAGCTCTGCGCAATATCGCTCTCAGGTCAGTGGGTGGCTAACGGCTATCGATGACTATGCGCCACAGTTAATTATTATTTCTGCAGGGTTTGATGGGCATGTTGGGGATCAAATGTCTTCACACCAACTCACCGATGCTGATTATTATTGGTTAACTCAGGAAATAGTGGCGCTCTCTGACAGGCATGCCCAGGGGAGGGTGCTGTCGATGCTGGAGGGCGGCTATGCGATTAACGCTTTAGGGGATACCGTCGTTGCTCACCTTAAAGCGTTAATGCACAGCTGATCAGCCAGGTCTGCCATCGGGCCTGGGTCCGGTCAAAATAGGCAGGTAGTTGATTACAAAGCTAACGAGCGCGATTAACCAGAGCATCGCGGCCACAGACATGATTAACTGACTGTATGTGTCGAGCCATACCAATAGCAGCCCCCTGCTGAGAGCGGCGCCGATCATACAGATAAATGCTAATAAAATCAGTCGGCTAGTGGCTATTTCTCGTCCAGTATGGCCCAGGGAAACTCTGCAGGTAAAAGCCATTATCATAGAGGCAATAAATCCCACATTTATTAAATGCAGCGCATTGCTGTAACTGCTGCCAGATAATAATGTGATCAGTGCCAAAGGTAAAAATGCATAGCTTAACCAGAGTGACCAGAGCATAGGGTTGGCCCAAATCTGTCGGTGATGCCAACGATAAAGTCGATAGAGGTGGGCGCACAGTGAAAAGCCCAGCAGAACTTCTAATCCTAGTGAATAATTTAGTAAGGTCTGAATAAAAATTGCCAGTATAAGCAGTTGAGTCACTAAGGTAAAAGCTAAAGGTTCGCCGGGAATGCTGGCGCTAGTAGCCCTTGAGATAAAAAACGGGATGACGCGAGAGCCAATTAGGCTGATCAGCAATACAAACCACCAGCTGGTAGCGTAGCCGAGCTGCGTACTTAACGCTGAATTTTCAATGGACATGGCGTAAAGTTGTCCCAGATGCAGCGCTAAAAAGATAGTCAGTAGAGGAACGAACACTAAATTTTTATAATTTTTACTTTTTACTACCATGCGTAAAAGCACTCCCGCACTGATCAGTAACAAGCCAGTATCGCCGATCAAACTGAACCAGAGACCGCCGCTGTTTAAATTCATGCCAATTCTTGCGATCAACCACAGTGCCACTATTGTCAGTAGTGGGCGACCTTTAATGCCGGGTTGTCCGGTCCAGGTTTGTGAAGCCGTCAGTAAAAAGCCTAATACCACGGCAATCGCGAAGCCAAATTGAAATTCATGTGCGTGCCAGGAAAATAGCGCTATGTCACTGTGCCAGGGCCAGACCCCCATCAAAGTCAAGCTCCAGCGGGTCAGCAGCCATATACCATAACAAGCACTTAATAAAAAAAACGGTCGAAAGGCTAGCTGTAAAATAGCCGGAATCTGGGAGCGTTTGTCGCCCTGAAAGTTATTCATTATCTATCCAATTCAGCGTATGTTTAATATGAACAGTATTGTTGCATACTAAATACAACAATTAAATGATCTTCGGCGAAATATCTCTAAATTAGATAAATATCGGTATCAGGGGGAAATAGTTCAGGTCTTGGGGCTACATAACAGGTCTGCTAATGAGTTTGTTGCAAAGCAGATGACAATCATCCATGGGGCAGGGTATTACATCTGTGAGGCCAGTCTTTAAGCCTCAGCAGGTAATCGGGTTGCAGATGCACAGTAACACTGAGCTTGAGACAATCTATTGCCAATAATTAACGGCCAGATCTTATTTCAATCACAAATAGGCAGAGCAGTTTGCTCTTTAAATGTGCGGATGGTGAAATTAGAGTTAATGTCTTTGACCATCGGCATGATACGCAGCTGGCGCATGAAGCTCTCATAGGCGATAAGATCTGCGCAGACCACTTCCAGCAAATAATCATACTGCCCTGAGACCACATGGCCATTGATGACATGTTTGATGCCATTGATGATTTGCTCGAAGTGCGCAAGGTCGGCTTCCTGATGGCTATTCAAATTAACATGTACAAATACGGTCATGCCCAGCGAGACACTCAGGCGCGAAACTTTTGCCTGATAACCTATGATAATTTTATCTTGTTCCAGCTTTTTAATCCGTCTGGCGCAAGGTGAGGGGGATAAGTTAACTTGGTCGGCAATCTCTGCAGTGCTGAGCCGACCATCTATCTGCAACAGCTCTAATATTCTTCTATCTATTCTATCCATGGCGTTTTCAATCAATAATCTAATAAAGGACGCTACTTTACGCCAAATGTAGCAAATTATATACACAACAATGCCAAATAATAGCGACTGCTTTGGTCGATAATAGCGCCTTAAATTGCTGTTCAATCCGAGGAAGAAATAATGATGCAAGTCGTGGTAACAAAACTGAGATTATCGACTGTCAACTCAGGCGTACTGGCATTAGTCGCTACCTTAATAATATGGTCTTCCTATTTCGTCGCCTTGCGCAGCGGTGCTCAGTCGGCACTCACTAGTTTTGATATGGCGCTGTTGCGATTTGTTTTACCCGGGCTGCTGCTGTTACCTGTTTTGTATCGGAGCAGGGGAACAATATGCAAGGTTAAAAAGCGTTATTTACTCGGAGTAATGGTTGGCGCGGGCCTGCCATTTTATCTGTTATCTGTGATTGCATCTGGAAACGTCCAGGCAGTTATTGGCAGTTTGTTAGTACCGGGCGTGGCACCTGTGTTTGTGACTGTGATTGCGGTGTGTTTTTACCGCGAGCGCCTGGCTAAACGCAGAGTAGTAGGTCTGGGCACTGTACTATTGGGGATCGCTATTTTAATGGCGGAAAACTACAATACCCAAAGTAGCTCTGCCCTGTTTGGCTCATTGCTCTATTTGTTAGCGGCCGCCTGTTGGGCGGTGTACACAGTGAGCGTGAAATTGGCAAAACTATCCAGTTTAGAGATAGCGGCGCTATTGAATATCACCGCTGCAACTGGGCTGTTAGTAGCAGCTCCTATGGGTGTTTTTGAGACAAACTTAAGCATTGTACCCTGGCAGCAGATACTGCCCCAGCTGGTGGTTATGGGCGGTTTTTGTGGATTAGTAGCGGTGATCACTTATGGTCATGCAATCAACAAGCTGGGTGCAGAAATGTCAGCATGTTGGGGAGCCATGACACCTGTGCTGGTGGCGATATTGGCCTTTTTGATCCTCAGAGAATCGCTGCAGCTAAGTACGATCGTGGCTATGCTAGTGATTACCTTGGGTGTGGTATGCGCAAATTTCAAATTAAAGTAAGCTTGCATGGCGTGTTTAGTCGATTATTTTGCGAGCAAAAATGCTGGAAATTATCTAAATTCCCAGCATTTTATTGAGATTATTCCACTATATCCTCAAGCTGCAGTTCTGCCATCGCCATCTCACGGATCTTAAATTTCTGCACTTTTCCAGTGACTGTCATTGGGTAGCTCTCGACAAACTTAATGTAGCGCGGGATCTTGTAGTGGCTGATATTGCCCCGACAATATTGCACAATCGCCTCGGCATCCATTGCTGGAGCATCGGGACGCAGTTTGATCCAGGCTACTAGTTCTTCGCCGTACTTCTTATCCGGAACTCCGGTGATTTGCACGTCACTTATTTGCGGGTGAGCATGTAGGAAGTCTTCCACTTCTTTAGGATAAATGTTTTCACCACCACGGATTATCATGTCCTTGATCCGGCCAACAATGCGTAAATAACCTTGTTCATCCATAGTCGCTAAATCACCGGTGTGCATCCAGCCATCGCTTTCAATTACTGAGTCAGTGGCCAGATCATTTTGCCAGTAACCTATCATGACTGAATAGCCGCGTGTACACAGCTCGCCCGAAACATTGCGGGCAACTGTGACACCGGTATCGGGATCAATTATTTTGTGCTCGATATGTGGTTGGGTGCGCCCGACAGTACTCATGCGCCGCTCGAAACTATCGTCAGCAGCACTCTGGCTCGAGACCGGGCTGGTTTCTGTCATACCATAGGCTATCTGGATCTCTCGCATATGCATTTTATCATTGACGGCTCGCATAATTGTTGCCGGGCAGATAGAGCCGGCCATTATGCCAGTGCGTAAACTGTTCAATTGGAAGCTATCGAACTGCGGGTGTTCGAGCATGCTGATAAACATAGTAGGCACTGCATATAAGGCGGTGGCTTTTTCATCTTGTACTGCTTGTAGTACTGATAAAGGATCGAAAGCTGCTGCGGGGTAGATCATAGTGGCGCCATGACTGACACAACCTATATTGCCCATTACCATGCCAAAACAGTGATAGAGAGGAACGGGGATAACCAGTCTGTCGCTGTGGCTAAAATGCAAGTTCTCAGTCACGAAGAAACCGTTGTTGAGTATGTTGTAGTGGGAGAGCGTCACGCCTTTTGGCGACCCAGTAGTACCTGAAGTGTATTGGATGTTAATCGGATCGTTGAAATGCAGTTGCTGTTGTATATGCAGCAATTCACTGTGCTCAATTTGGCTGGCATTTCGACAAAAATCTGTCCAACGCAGCATGCCGGGTTGCTGTTGCTGCGATAAATTGATAATAGCTTTGAGCTGTGGCAATCGCTTGGCAGGTAAACTACCTGTACCGCTACTGCTCAACTCGGGGGCCAGTGTTCTGAGCATCTGGCAATAGTCGGATTTTTTGAAATTGTCCGCCATCACCAAATAACCGATGCCTGACTGGTTCAGAGTAAACTCTAATTCGCTCAGCTGATAGGCCGGGTTAACATTAACTAAAATTGCACCTATTTTGGCAGTGGCAAATTGTGTCACTAACCACTGGGCACAGTTGGGGGACCAAATCCCCACTCGATCCCCTTTTTTAACCCCAAGCGCTAAAAATGCCCGGGCGGCAATATTGACCTGCTGTTGCAACTGAAGGTAGGTGTAGCGGATGTTTTGCTCTATCGCGACCAGTGCTTCGCCATCCGGGTAGCGCTCTACGCTACGATCGAAAGCCTCGCCTAAGGTCATTTTCATCAATGGGGTGTCGCAGTTTCCACGGCTATAGCTATCGAACTGCACAGGGGTTGTTTCAGAAGTTAGTTCTGGCATTGTTGATCCAATCTATTATTATTTTTTAAAATTCTTTGTTGCTGGCTGCGAGCGTTTAATTGCCAGACTTTGCGCATTGCTGTCGCTCTGTCAGCGTCTCTTATTCATTGCCAGTCCGGTTTTAGATCCATTAATACGTTGTAACTGGTCGCTGATCCAATGTCCAGCTGCCACCAGCTTATTCAGGTCTATGTCGGTTTCGTAGCCCAGGCCATGTAACATATATACCACATCTTCGGTGGCGACATTACCGGTGGCACCGTTGGCGTACGGACAGCCACCTAACCCCGATATTGAAGTATCGACAGTGCGTATTCCCTGAGATAAAGCGGCATAGATGTTCACTAACCCCTGGCCATAGCTGTCGTGAAAATGTACCGCCAAATCTTCTAGCGGTATAGTTTTTTGACAGTTTCGTATCAGTTGCTCAACTTTATCAGCGGTGCCCACGCCAATGGTATCCCCCAGGGAAATTTCGTAACAGCCCATTTCGTAGAGCGTACTACTGACGTCACTGACTTGCGCTAGGGAGACCTCGCCCTGATAGGGGCAGCCGAGTACCGTGGAGACATAGCCACGCACTTTAATCTGCCGATCACTGGCCAGCGCCATGATATCAGTAAAGCGTTTTAGACTCTGGGCTACGCTGCAGTTGATATTTTTCTGGCAGAAGGCCTCAGAGGCCGCGGTGAAGACGGCGATTTCTTGCACGCCGGCTTCAATAGCATTCTCCAGACCTTTTAAATTGGGTACTAAAGCACTGTAGCTAACACCTGCTTTAGCCGTGTAGCCGCGCATGACTTGCTCTGCATCTGCCATTTGCGGCACCCAGCGTGGCGAGACAAAGCTGGCGGCTTCTATGTGCGCCAGCCCTGCATCTGCTAAACGGTTAATTAAATCTATCTTGGTCTGACTACTGATGATGGCAGTTTCGTTTTGCAGTCCGTCTCTGGGGCCTACTTCAACAATCTTGACCTTTTGCTTGCTCATAGTGCAGCCTTAGTAGTTGTGTCAGCAGTGGCTGCTAAGGCAATTAAGGTATCGCCTTCAGCAACCAGATCAGACTCCAGAAAATAAATATCTTCAACAGTACCGTCGTGGGGAGCAACAATACTGTGTTCCATCTTCATCGCTTCGATGATGATCAGCGGCGTTCCGCTTAGCACTTTTTGGCCGCTTTGCGTCAGTACTGCAATAACCCGTCCATTCATCGGTGCACAGAGTGCGCCCTCAGTCTGGGAATCGTCTGTAGCCGTTGCTATATCAGGCAACTGATATTGCAAAGCCATGCCTGAATAGAATAAATTTAGCTGCGCTTTATTGCTATAGGCGTGAATCTTAAATTGCTTACCATCGACGCTAACCCTCAGCATATCAGAGTGTAAACTGGCCTGAATTTCAAAACTGCTGTCGCCAACGCTGACGGTAAAACTTCTCTCTACACCGCTCGGTGTTGCTGTGCTACTAATGTTTTTTTGTGGTTCTAGTACTTTTGCTAACCAGTTAGCAGAGTCTTCATCCGCTGATGGAGCCAGCCACTGTATTTCAGTATATGGTGTTTGATTTAAACGCCATTGGCCGCAGTGGGAGAAAGGAGAGTGATGGCTGTCTGTGCGGGCGTTATTGGCTTGTTGTAATATTTGGGCACAGCTGGCGATCGCCAGGAACAACTTGTGATTTGTATCGGTTGCAAATAGTGATGCATGATTTTTGTCGATAAACTGAGTATCTACCTCGGCGCTGGCGAAAGCTGGGCTGCTAATCACCCGGTGTAAAAAGGGGATGTTGTTTTTGACCCCGACTATGCGATAGTCGCTTAACGCTTTATGCATACGCGCAATTGCCTGCTGGCGGTTTTCTCCCCAGACAATCAGTTTGGAGATCATAGGATCGTAGTAGACACTGACCTGATCACCTTCATCGACGCCACTGTCGATACGTACATGCTCAGTGGCAGTGGGGGGGCGCAGGATGTCTAATTGACCAGTGGCAGGCAAAAAGTCATTGTTCGGGTCTTCGGCGTAGATCCTGCACTCTATAGCATGACCACTGACAGTAACTTGTGATTGATTTAATGGCAGTGCTTCGCCGCTGGCGATCTGCAGTTGCCACTTTACCAAATCCACATTGGTGATCATTTCAGTGACTGGGTGCTCCACTTGTAGGCGGGTATTCATCTCCATGAAATAGAAACTTTGATCTTCATTGTAGAGAAACTCTACAGTACCGGCACCGACATAGTTGATCGCTTTGGCCGCATTAATCGCCGCCTCACCCATCGCCTTTACCACCGCCTCATCAATGCCGGGAGCGGGTGCCTCCTCGACAATTTTTTGATGGCGCCGCTGGATAGAGCAATCGCGTTGCGACAGATACACGGCATTGCCGTGCTGGTCACAGAAAACTTGTACTTCAATGTGGCGAGTCTTGGTCATATAGCGTTCAATTAACATCTTACTATCGCCAAAGGCATTTTGTGCCTCACGCTTGGCTGCACTTAGCGATGCATCAAATTCTGTCAGTGAATTGACCACCCTCATGCCTTTACCGCCACCACCGGCAGTGGCTTTAAGCAGCAGTGGGAAACCGCAGTTTGCCGCCTGCTGTTTTAATACCGCAACATCTTGATCGTCTCCATGATAGCCGGGGACTAGAGGCACTTTCGCTTTGGCCATGATTTCTTTGGCGGCGGACTTAGAGCCCATAGCGGCGATAGCCGCTGCTGGAGGGCCGATAAATACAATACCTTGTTGTTGACACGCCTGGGCAAATTCAGCGTTTTCAGACAGGAAACCGTAGCCCGGGTGAATTGCTTGCGCGGCGCTGAGACGGGCAATCTCGAGTATTTTATCGGCGCGCAAATAACTGTCGCTACTCTGTGCAGGTCCCAGTAAATAAGCCTCATCGGCCATCAACACATGTTTGGCTTGTGTATCGGCGCTGGAGTAGACCGCGATGCAGTGGATCCCAAGTTGCTGGGCGGTTTCAATGACCCTGCAGGCTATCTCACCGCGATTGGCTATCAGTATTCGATTAAACATAAATTGCTACCTTTTGGCACAGACTTGAGTTGTACCTGAGAATAAGATTAAAGAGATTGGCAAAACTGAATATTTGCACTGCATTAATTGTGTTGCCAATTGGGGGAGCGCTTTTGCAAAAAAGCATTGAGGCCTTCAATTCCCTCTTCACTGGCTCTGATGTCGGCTATACGCTGGGCGGTGTCTGCAATCAAGACAGGCTCGATCTGCTGGCCGCTGACATCCATGACTAACTTTTTTGCCGCTGCCATTGCCAGGGGCGCATTTTTCAACAGTTTTGCAAGCCACTGTTGGCTCTGTTGCTGCAGTGCCTGTGAGTTTTCTGCCACTTGATGTACTAGACCTAAGCTTTTAGCGGTCTGTGCGTCAAAGGGCTCGGCGCTGATGCAGTAGCGCCGCGCCTGGCGCTCGCCAATGGCTCTGACCACATAGGGGCTGATAACCGCGGGGATTAGCCCCAGCTTGACCTCACTGAGACAGAAAGTACTGTTGATGTCGGCAAAAACCATGTCACAACAGGCCGCTAAGCCTACCGCTCCGCCGTAGGCTGCGCCTTGTATAATTGCCACACTTGGTTTGCTCAGACGATTCAGAACATCCATCAGTCGCGCCAGTTGCTCGGCGTCAGCCAAGTTCTGCGCGGGACTGTTGTCTGCCATGCGCGCCATCCAGTTCAGATCGGCTCCGGCTGAGAAGTGATCACCATTAGCTTTCAGTACCAGCACTTTAGCTTGCGGTTGCTGCTCGACACTCTCAATTGCATTGATCAGGCTGACGATCATTTGATCGTCAAATGCATTGCGGACTTGCGGGCGGTTTAAACACAAGGTCGCGATGCCATTGTCGTCGAGCTGTAAAAGAACATTTGTCTGACTCATGTTGAATTCCTATAATCCAGAGAAGGCAGCGGCGGCTACATTCTAAAAATGCCAAATTGAGTGTCTGCAATAGGCTTAGTTAAAGCTGCTGCCAGACCCAGCGCGATTACATCACGGGTTTGTGCGGGATCGATGACACCGTCATCCCAAAGCCTTGCGGATGCGTAGTAGGGGTGACCCTGCTGCTCGTAAGTATCTATAATGGGTTGTTTGAAATCAGCTTCTTGGGTCGCTGACCACTGCTCACCGCGGCGCTCTTTACCATCGCGGGTGACCGTTGCCATTACACCAGCTGCCTGTTCACCACCCATTACCGAGATCCGAGCGTTGGGCCACATCCATAGAAAGTTAGGATCGTAGGCGCGACCGCACATCCCGTAGTTACCGGCGCCGAAGGAGCCACCGATGAGAATGGTTAACTTGGGAACAGCGGCGCAGGCGACGGCGTTAACTAACTTGGCACCATTTTTTGCGATGCCTTCAGACTCATATTTCTCTCCCACCATAAAGCCAGTGATGTTTTGCAAAAACAGCAGCGGTATTTTTCGCTGGCAGCACAGCTGGATAAAATGTGCGCCTTTAAGCGCCGACTCAGAGAATAGCACTCCGTTATTGGCAACGATGCCGATCAGCTTGCCGTGAACTCTGGCGAAACCTGTGACTAAAGTATTGCCATAGAGCTTTTTAAATTCATCAAATTCAGAGCCATCGACAATCCGCGCGATCACCTCGCGTACATCGAAAGGCTTCTTCAGGTCGGTGCCGACAATGCCGTACAATTCCTGAGCATCGTACAGTGGCTCAGCTATTTCATCTGAGACAGCAGAGTCGGCTGTTAAGTTGAGGCTGGCAATGCAATCGCGGGCGATTTGCAGCGCCTGTGCATCATTTTGCGCCATGTAATCGGCAACCCCTGATACTTTACAGTGTACATCGGCACCACCGAGGGCCTCGGCGCTGACTTCTTCACCGGTGGCTGCTTTGACCAATGGTGGGCCCGCCAGGAAAATAGTCCCTTGCTCTTTAACGATAATTGACTCGTCGGCCATCGCCGGGACATAGGCACCACCGGCGGTACAAAGGCCCATAACCACCGCTATCTGGGCAATGCCTTTTGCTGACATGCGCGCCTGATTAAAGAAGATGCGCCCAAAATGATCCCGGTCCGGAAATACTTGGTCTTGCTGAGGTAAGTTGGCACCGCCTGAATCCACCAGGTAAATACAAGGTAAGTTGTTTTTTTCGGCAATTTCCTGGGCACGCAGATGTTTCTTCACTGTCAGCGGAAAGTAAGTGCCGCCTTTTACAGTGGCGTCATTGGCGATGATCATGCATTTGATGCCGCTGACTTCGCCGATACCGGTAATGATTCCCGCACAGGGGATGTTATCTGGGTAAACCTCAAAGGCCGCCAGTTGCGAGAGCTCCAAAAAAGCAGAGCCTGCATCGAGCAGTGCGTCTATTCTGCTTCTGGGTAACATCTTGCCTTTGGCCAAATGCCGTTCCCGGTAACTTGCACCACCGCCGTTGATCACTGCGGCCACTTTTTGCTGTAAGTCATCAACAGCCAGCTGCATGTCTTGCTGGCGCTGTTGAAACTCAGGGCTGTGCGGATTGATTTTAGATTCTAATATTGGCATCTGCTCTATCTCTTAGCTAAAGTGCATTCAGTATTTCTTTTATGTTGCTGTTTTATATAAACTTTAGTTGTCCAAAAACAACTCTCTGCCGATCAGCATACGCCTGATTTCAGAGGTGCCTGCGCCTATCTCGTAGAGTTTTGCGTCACGTAGCAAACGCCCGGTAGCAAACTCATTGACGTAACCGTTACCGCCTAATAACTGAATCGCATCCAGTGATAATTTGGTGGCAGTCTCCGCTGTATATAAAATACAACCGGCGGCATCTTTACGGTTTATCTCGCCGCGCTCTGCGGCCATCGCACACATATAGGTATAAGATTTAGAGGCATTCATCTGCGTATACATGTCGGCTATCTTTCCTTGTACTAACTGGAATTCACCAATGGCTTTGCCAAATTGCTCTCTGTCGCGAATATAGGGCACACTGATATCCAGTGCCGCCTGCATAATTCCCAGAGGACCGCCTGAAAGTACTAATCGCTCGTAGTCCAGGCCACTCATTAGTACCGCGACCCCTTGGTTTAGCACACCTAAGATGTTTTCTTTGGGAACGGGGCAGTCCTGAAATACCAGCTCACAAGTATTGGAGCCGCGCATCCCCAGTTTGTCGAGTTTTTGCTGACGGCTAAAGCCTGGAAAGTCGCGCTCAACAATAAACGCAGTGATACCTTTAGCACCGGCCTGTAAATCAGTTTTTGCATAAATGACATAAGTATTGGCATCAGGGCCGTTGGTGATCCACATTTTGTTGCCGTTAAGCACATAATGATCACCGTTGTCTCTGGCATGCAGCTTCATAGACACGACATCGGAGCCGGCATTGGGTTCTGACATTGCCAGCGCGCCGATATGCTCACCGCTTATTAGCTTTGGTAAGTACTGCGCTTTTTGTTCAGCAGTGCCGTTGCGGTTGATCTGATTGACACATAAGTTTGAGTGAGCGCCGTAAGATAAACCTACTGAGGCACTGGCACGGCTGATTTCTTCCATGGCAATGACATGTGCCAGATAGCCCATGCCAACACCACCGTACTCTTCATCTGCAGTGATACCCAGCAGTCCCATGTCGCCAAATTTTTTCCATAAATCATTGGGGAATTCATTGTCCTGATCAATTTGTGCGGCTCTTGGGGCTATTTCCTTACTGGCAAAGTGGTTGATTTGCTCGCGGAGCATCTCAATTGTTTCACCTAATCCAAAATTCATTTGCCGATACTGTGCAATCATTATATGTCCTCTATTATTTCTATCGCTCACAGACATAGATGGCTGCGACGCTGTTAACTGGGTCAATCCTGCAGCTCGTTTAGTGCCTCCAAGCAGCGCTGTTGAGCATTGTCTAATTCTAACTGCAACATATTGATGTCGTGCTGCTGTTGTTTGAGGGCCACCTGACGCTGGTCAATTTTTGCCAGTAGTAACTCGAGTTGTTTTTTGCTGCCACCTTTAGTGGTATCCCATAAATCAAACAGCTCTTTTATTTCCAGCAGCGAAAAGCCAAGGCGTTTACCGCGCAGTATCAGTTTCAGTTGTACTCTGTCCTGGCGGGAGTAAATTCTGGTTTGTCCGCGCCGACTCGGTGTTAACAGCTGGTGGTCTTCATAAAACCTGATACTACGTGTTGTCAGGTCAAATTCAGCGGCCAGTTCGCTGATGCTGTAGCTGGTTTTATCAGTCATAAATCTATACATAGTCGTTAATCGAGATTTGAATATAGGGGAAGTTTACGTAAACGTAAAGCAATAAAATTATAATCAGTTTGATTTTGATTCTCCTCAGTGCAGCTTCTTTTAGCTGAACTGTGAAAATACTCTGCAAAGTATCACTGAAAACCATTCGCTGAAAAACACAAAGGCTGGCCGAACTGGAGTATGATCGCTATTGGATGACATGTTTTTAAGCGTGTAAGGGATTTAAACATGCAGATAATAATAGAAAAGGCCATGGCTACACAGCTTTACAGGGAGGTAGTGTAATATGAAAACACTCATTTTCATTATTAGCTCAGCTCTGATTGTCTATTTGTTATTTGCCTTACTCTTGTATTTCTATCAGAGAAATCTTATCTACTTTCCCTCAGCGGTAAACAATACGGATTTACCCTTAGAGTCATTTTTTAATCAGGGGGAGCGCATTGATGTCGTGGTACTCAATCCAGGTAGACACAGTGCCATAATCTATTTTGGCGGCAACGCCGAATCGGTGGCTAGTAGTTCCCCGAGCTTGGCTGAGGCTTTGCTTGGACATACTATCTATGCGGTGAATTACCGTGGTTATGCAACCAGTACCGGGCAGCCGAGCGAAAAAGCACTGACCAGCGATGCGCTGCATATCTACGATATTCTGGAAGGACGTCACTTGAGTATCGCTGTAATAGGTCGAAGCTTAGGGTCGGGGGTAGCGACTTATCTGGCAGCTGAGCGAAAAGTGCAGAAAATGGTGTTAATTACACCTTTTGACAGCGTTCTAAATGTCGCCAGAGACCGGTTTTATTTTTTCCCTATTGCACTTTTATTGAAAGACAAATATGACTCTGCTGGCAAGGTAAAACAGATAGCGGCAAAGACGCTGGTGATACTGGCAGAGCGAGATCAAGTTATCGCTGCCAGATATTCGCAGCGCCTGATTGAGGCTTTTGCAAAAGGGCAAGTGCAAGTTAAAGTGATTGGCAATAGTGGGCATAACGATTTATCAAATAAAGCAGAATATTACCGGTTAATCGAAAGTTTTCTGTGACTTGTCAGTTGCTCGCCCAGCAATTTCACTATTTGCTAGTTCTATGCTTTAACTCTGCTATTGCCTGTAGATTTGTATTAATGGCTATATTCGCCCGCTGGCTTTTAAGCGTTGCATTACTCTTTGATGGTAGAGTTTCGCCAGAGATGGACGAATAACCGGCAGGGCAATTAGCCAGGCTAAGGGCTTGAGCACACTAACCCTCTGCATTAACACTATATAGGCGTCAAGTTCAGATAAAATGCGGCCATCGCCCAGTTGTAAGTGCAGTTCGGTCAGCGCTAAACGCGGGTCTATTGACAAACTTTTTAAATAGCTGTCTTGATCTGTGATATCAAACCATATTATCTGTTGATCAGTGTACCCGGCCAGGCGCTCGTATAGATACCTGTCTTTGACGCACCTTGGGCAGGCACCATCATAAAAGACGGTGATGGATTGCTGTTGAATAGACATAATATTGCCATAGACTGAAACAATGATGTGTAAAATATATCCCTAATAAACCGTTTACGCCAGTGTCTTTGAGGGCTTCTAGCGACAACAGTATTGCGAACTCTGTAGGGTGATACGACAACTGATAGAGAAGGGCACGACAGATGCAGATAAGATTATTTCTAGGACTGAAACCTAACCCAACACAAATGCACTCTTTAGTGGTAATGCAACAGCAGTTAGCCGGTATGGGGCGGCCAGTACCTGCTGATAATCTGCACATGACGTTATTTTTTCTCGGGACGATAGAGCAGGCTGATGCGGATGTTTTTGTCAGCGCGATAGATAGCCAATGCTGGCAAAGTTATAGCGTAACCTTTGGCCAGTTGCGCTTGTGGCGCAAACCAAAAATTTTATGCCTGGCGGGCACAGCGAGTGACAGTAGACTGCAAAGTAGCGTGGCTGAGATTCGGGCTATTGCAAAAACAGTGGCTTTGCAAGATCCCTTCACAGCCTTTACTCCGCATATCACCTTAATGCGCAAAGCGACTGCACTGCCAGAGGACAGCTGCAATTTGCTACCAGAGCCTTTAATTATTGAGGCCGAGTCTATGCATCTGTTTCAATCTGTTAGTCATGAGAGTGGGGTAGAATACCAAATAATAAAATCTTGGCCGCTGAGACATTAAATTGGCACTCAATCTTTTATTCTCTGGCTAACATTTTCATTGATAGCGATATTTTACTGAAAAAAGGGGCTTTGGTGAAACCTGAATCCCCTAATAACTTTATTGTAAATAACTGGTTAGGAGTTACTGTGAAACTATTTTGTACACCTAATTCGCCATTTTCCCGGGTAGCCAGAGTGCTGGTGATTGAGCTTGGTTTAGAGACCGCAGTAGCGATAACGACTGTCACTGTCAGAGATGAAAACAGTGAGTTATTGGCTTTTAGCGCCAGCGGTAAAGTACCTGCACTGTGCCTGGAAAATTCACATACCCTCTCTGATACCCGCATGATTGCCCAGTATCTGGGACATATCGCCAGCAGGAATAATGTCACAGCGAGTCTGGATAACATTGAAGATTATGCGTTTGAAGGTTTCTGCCTGAGTGTCTTAGAAAGCATTTGTGTCTGGGTGAGGGAGGCCAGGCGGGCTCCTGCGCATATCAGCGAACAGGTTATTAAGTTAGAGAGGGCAAGAGCAGTGCGTTCACTAGAGTATTTAGATGAACATCTGCACAAACTGCAGAACACTTATGCCCTGGCGTCGATCGCGATCGCCTGTGCGTTGGATATTGCCGGTCGACGTCTGGATTTTACTGCCAATAACAAGCAGCAAAAATTGGCAAAGTGGTTGTTTAAATTTAATCACAGGGCGTCGATGTTGGCGACTCAGCCTTTGAATACTTGAGTCCTGATCAGGCAAAGTGGAATTTATCAACTACTATTAGGGATTGTATTCAAGGATTCGCACATAGACTCAATTTGGGAGGCTAGCCGATGGGAACTGTAACTGATATTAGCAGGGCAAAATTCTCTGTAGGTGAGTTAATATTGCATCAGCTGTTCAATTATCGCGGCGTAATTATTGATGTAGATCGAAAATTCAACGCCACAGATGCCTGGTACGAACATATGGCAAAATCACGACCCCCTAAAAACAAACCTTGGTATCATGTATTAGTACACGACAGTAACATCACCACTTATGTAGCCGAGCAGAACTTAAAGGCAGATATGAGTCCAGCACCTATCCATCACCCTCTATTGGAAGAATATTTCAGTAAGCTAGAAAATGGCAGCTATGTCAGGAATGAACCTATAAACTAATCACTGTTTATGTTGCTATGGCTATTAATAGTTTGCCTGTGCAAAAACTATAATGGGAAGTGTAAAGCAGTGATGTTAGTGGGACAGAGATACCGGAAAAAAGAAGGCGGCTGGCTAGAGATAAGAGAGTACTGGGCCGAAGCTGAAATTGATGTGATTTCTGACTGCGGTACGCAGATGACAGTGACCGCCGAG
>MABF01000107.1 GCA_002163025.1 'Osedax' symbiont bacterium Rs2_46_30_T18 | reverse complement strand
GTTTTTTCAGGTATTTGGCCCAGTAATAAAAAATAATTTTCTGCTAACCAATTTACACTTGTAGGCTAACTATCAAAGAGTTACATAAAGCGACTTTTTGGCGAACTTGCGTGTTACAAAATTTCCCCTTGCCCAAAGCAATTTCCCGGTGTTTAATTTATCTCGTAGAAGTTGTTGAACCAATTTCAATAAATTGATTTAAAACAAAAAAGAACAGCAATCAGGAGTGTGATTGAGCTAAATGACCAGATTAGTTTCTACAGCCACCGATAATCATCAGGCGCTTCAATCCAGTAAATCACGACTATCAGACGTGCAAGTTTTAGATGCTATTTCTCAGTATGTTTGCGATGCAAAGTTAAAAATTGGCGATAAACTCCCTCCCGAGAGAGAGTTAGTGGAAAGATTACAGGTTAGTCGCAACACTATTCGCGAAGCCCTAAAACGCTGGGAAGCATTAGCCATTATAAAGCGTCGAAAAGGCAGTGGTACCTTTCTCACTGCCGATATTCAGCCTGGTGATAGCTTTTTATCTTTAAACATTAAAAATGACCCGGAAAACATTCTGCACACTCTGGAAATTCGCCGAACTTTAGAGACGCAAGCTGGTGCGTTAGCGGCGCTGCGAGCGACCCCTGAGGATCTCTCTGAAATTGAAAAGCGAATCGACGAAGTTGAGAGAGTGCACGGCTTATTCGGCGGGGCAGGAGATCAGGACTGGGAATTTCACTGCGCTATTTATCGCGCTAGCCATAACCCTATTTTTGAGCAAATAATCGCAGGAATGCACAGCGCTTTCCATGCTTTTTTTGAAGCGCCAGCACAGCAAAATTTTGCCGATGGATCACTGTCACTGCACCGGGATTTATTCAACGCTATCAAAGCCCGAGATCCTGATCTTGCAAGGTCCATTACCCATAAGATTCTTGACATTACCGAGACAGACGTAAGGAGAATAGCAAATGGCTAAAGACGAAGTTATTTCACTGCCAGCGCGAAGAGTTGTTTGCAGTAGCGATGAGAGCATTGACATTAACGTCCTGGCTTGCGATCCACAGCACCATAATGGAGCGGTCTCTCCGCCTATCTACCAGTCATCACTGTTTACTTTCAACAGTTATGATGAAATGTTAAGTCGCTTTCGCGGCGATACTGATCAGGCCCTGTACTCGAGAGTGGGAAACCCTACGGTCAGAGTATTTGAGAAAAAGATCGCCCAGCTGGAGCGCGCCGAGGATGCTATAGCTTTTAGTAGCGGCATGGGCGCGATCAGCAATGCCATACTGAGTCGGGTGCAAAGTGGCGATAAAATTTTGTGCATCAAACATGTATACCCGGATACCTACCGCTTCCTGATGGGCCTTTGCAGACGCTTTTCTATTGACGTCGAGTTTGTCGATGGCAGTGATCTAGACGCTGTAGAAATTGCGCTGGTTGGGGCCAAGATTTTTTATCTGGAGAGCCCTAATAGCTGGATGATGGAGCAACAACACTTAAGCGCCATCGCCGACCTCTCCAGAGCACAAGGCGTGACCACCATTATCGATAATTCCTGGGCCAGTCCGCTGTTTCAAAAGCCGCTGACGTTGGGCATAGATATAGTACTGCATTCGGCTTCGAAATATATCTCAGGGCACAGTGACACAGTTGCCGGAGTCGTTGCCAGTTCACAGGCCAACATGGACATAATTCGCCAACAGGTCAGCCCCTATTTAGGTGCAAAATTATCCGCTAATGAAGCCTGGCTGTTAATCCGCGGACTGCGTACATTAAAACTGAGGATGGATCAGCATCAGCGCAGTTGTCTAGCAGTCATAGAAAAGTTGCAGCAGTGCCCTCAAGTATCAGCGATCTATCACCCCGCCGTCAACTCTAGCAATTATGACAGCTTACAAGGCTACGGCAGTTTGTTCAGTTTCAAGCTCACCGAGGGGTTAGAGGTTGCAAATTTCTGCAATGCGCTGCAAATTTTCCAACTCGGTGTCAGTTGGGGTGGCTATGAGAGCTTGGTGATACCGGCCGAAGCCGTCGTCAATCAACAGGCTCAGTTCAATTCAGCCAAAGATTTTGGTGTGTCTTGCAGATTAATTCGACTCTATATCGGTCTGGAAGATGTCGATGATTTATGCAGCGATATACAACAGGCATTAGTAGCAGCCCAAGCACACTAAAGCCGATCAATCCCACTCATTCAAATTCAGGCTCGATGCAATAATCGAGTTCGGATGAATATTGTCCAAACAACAACAAAAGCATGGAGAATTATCATGAGAAAAATACTGTTTAGCGGTCTTTTGTCACTGAGCATAGCCAGTGGTGCAGTGCTTGCTGAGACTAAACTAAAGCTGGTTGAAGTAATTACCAGCCCGGATAGAACAGCAGTGCTGCGCCAGCAAGTGGCCGCTTTTGAAGCGAACAACCCGGGGATAAGCGTTGAAATCACCTCGCTTCCCTGGGGCCAGGCCTTCGAGAAACTGGCCACTATGGTACAGAGCGGTCAGACCCCTGATGTCGTAGAAATGCCAGATTCCTGGCAGGGTTTGTATGCCGGAAACAATATGCTGGTTGATCTAGAAGCTAACATTTCGGCGACTGGCTTAGAAGCCAAACTGACGGATAAGACCCTGGCAATGGCCAGAGCTACTGATGGCAAAGCCAATATGATCCCCTACGGTTTCTATCTGCGAGCCATGTTTTGGAACAAAAAAATATTCGCTCAGGCAGGCATGAGTGAAGCGCCTAAGACTATGCAGGAATTTGTTGATGCTTCCAAAAAAATCAGTGCTTTAGGTAACGGTGTCTCAGGCTACTGTCTGCGCGGCGGGGTCGGTGGCACCAACGGCTGGATGATGTTTATGGCGGCCATGCGCGGCTCTGCAGAGTTCTTTGATGAACAGGGAAACAGCAACTTAGCTGATCCCGACTCCATCAAGGGAGCGCAGATGTTAGTGGATCTATATAAAAACGGTTATGCGCCCAAAGACAGTGTCAATTGGGGCTTTAACGAAATAGTCTCCGGCTTTTACTCCGGTAAGTGTGCCATGTTAGATCAAGACCCTGACGCCTTGATCTCTATTTCCAAAAGCATGGATAACGCAGATTTCGCCGTAGCACCTATGCCATTAGGTCCCTCAGGAAAAGCCTACCCGACCATCGGCTACACTGGCTGGTCTATTTTTAAGCAGAGCGAACATAAAGATAGCAGCTGGAAACTTATCTCCCATTTAACCAGCCCAGAGGAGAACATTGCATGGGCGAAAAAAGTCGGGGTATTGCCTATCTATAAAGGTGCAGAGAAAAATGCCTTTTTCAGTACCGAACAGTACAAGGGATGGTTTGAAGAGCTGAACAGCCCCAACTACATCCCGCTGACGATGCCAACCCACCTTAAAGGCTGGGGCTACTTCGGATCTGTTCTGGCAAAAGATCGCTCTCAAGAGGCATTACTGGGCATGATCAGTGCTGAGGAAATGGCTCAGGATTGGGCGGCTTATCTGAGTAAAGAGCAGCGCACTTGGATGGACGCTCAATAACAGCAACTTTTAGCACAAGCCTGTTAACTTGAGTAAAAGTTTAGCAGGCTCTGGCTATACACTAATCACCTTGTTGCATTTTTACCGGTACTAGCTGTCACAAATTGTCATTGGCATTGTGCGCAGTCGACGCCGGGAGGTTACTAATGAATACCGCAGTTGTTGCTATTAAGTCGCAGAAAAAGATCGACTTCCAACGCGTGCTTGAGCCTTATCTGTATTTAAGTCCGGCTCTCATTATCATCGCTTTGATCATAATAACTCCCACTATAGTGGGTTTTTCATACGCTTTTCAGAGCATTGAGTTATTAAATCCTTTTAACGGTGGCTGGGTGGGTCTGGCGCATTTTAAAGCCATGTTTGCGGACCGCTATTTCTTTTCGGCGCTGGGCAATACTTTGGACTGGACGCTGATCTCCCTGTTTTTTCAGTTCTTTCTGGGACTGGGTTTAGCGCTGTTACTCAATCGTCGTTTTTCTGGACGCAAGCTGGTTCAAGCGCTAGTGTTTTTGCCTTGGGCTGTGCCTACTTTTCTCTCTGGATTGACCTGGGCCTGGCTGTTTAATCCAATTATCGGCATTTTACCGCATTGGATGAGCAGTGTCGGACTGTTATCTGAGCCCTATAATATTCTCTCTGATCCACAGCTGGCGATGTACGGCCCAATTGTGGCGAACGTCTGGTTTGGTATTCCATTTTTTGCCATTACTCTACTGGCGGCGCTACAGTCCGTGCCCAGCGATTTGTATGAAGCAGCGGCTATCGATGGTGCCAGCCCCTGGCAAGTGTTTGTTAAAATCACCTTGCCTTTTTTAGCGCCGATGATTGCAATTACAGTGATGCTGCGCACTATCTGGATAGCCAATTTTGCCGACCTGATTATTGTCATGACCAGTGGTGGCCCGGCTAATTCCACCCAGACCTTACCCAGTTATATTTTTACTACTGCCTACCGCAGGTTAGATTTTGGCTACGCCTCGGCAATGGCCGTAATGTTGCTGGTTCTACTGTTGTTCTACACTGCAATTTTGCTAAAAATGCGCAGTAAATTAGCTAAAGCTTAAAGGAGTCTAAGATGCCAGATGTAACAAAAACAGACTATATAAAGCTATTCGCGCATAGATTTGCGATTCTGCTCTATCTGATATTTTCCTTATTTCCTCTCTATTGGCTACTTAAAATAGCCGTCACCCCAGACAAGCTGCTGTATAGCGAAGGTGTCAAAATGTGGCCCAGTAAGCTGACCTGGGTTAACTTTGAATTGGTCTTTACCCAGAGCGAGTTTCCCACTTTTTTCATCAATAGTGCCATCGTCTCAAGTGCTACCGCGTTATTGACCACATTGATTGCAGCCGCTGCAGGTTATGCTTTTTGTAGATTTAAGTTTCGCGGAAAGTTAATCATCAGTGCCCTGCTGCTCATCACGCAAATGTTTCCGTTGGTGATGGTACTCGCCCCTATTTATAAAATAATGGCGCCACTAGGGCTGACTAATAGCTTGCTGGGGTTAGTGATTATCTATACCGCTTTCAATGTGCCCTTTGCAGTGTTTTTAATGCAATCATTTTTTGAGGGTATCCCCCGTGATTTGGAAGAGTCGGCAATGGTTGAAGGTTGCAGTCGCTTTACTGCCCTGCGCAAAGTGATCATCCCGCTTACCTTACCGGGAATGGCGGCAACTTTAGGTTTTGTCTTTACTGCCGCCTGGAGTGAGATGTTGTTTGCCTTGATGTTAATCAGTGACAGCAGTGTCAGCACCTTCCCGGTGGGTTTATTGAATTTCGTTTCAAAATTTGCCGTGCAATGGGGGCAGATGATGGCGGCAGGTGTACTGGCATTAATCCCCGCCTGTATTTTCTTTGTCTTTATTCAACGTTATCTAGTGCAGGGCTTAACGGCCGGCGCGGTGAAAGGATAGTTTTATGGCCTCTATAACTTTAAACAATTTATCTAAACACTTTGATAAAACCCAAGTGCTAAAAAATATTAACATTGAAATGCTAGAGGGCGAATTTGTGGTATTGGTTGGCCCTTCAGGCTGCGGGAAATCGACCTTATTGCGCTCAATTGCCGGTCTCGAACAAATTAGCGGTGGCGATATATTTATCGGTGAAACCAAGGTCAATGAGCTGGCGCCGAAAGACCGGGATATTTCTATGGTCTTTCAAAGTTATGCGCTATACCCGCATATGAGCGTGGAGCGCAATATGGGCTTTAGCCTGGAAGTACAGAAGGTGCCAAAAGCACAGATTAAAAAAATTGTCAGCGAAGTGGCAGAGTCTCTGGGATTGAGCCAGTTACTGGATAGGAAACCTAAGGCGCTTTCCGGTGGTCAACGCCAGCGCGTCGCTATGGGCCGAGCGATTGTACGTCACCCTAAAGCTTTTCTCTTTGATGAGCCTCTGTCCAATTTAGACGCACAGCTGCGGGTACAAATGCGCCTGGAGATAAAAGCGCTGCACCAGCGACTCAAAAGCACCATTGTCTATGTGACTCACGATCAAGTTGAAGCAATGACATTAGCCGATCGAATTGTGGTATTAAATGCGGGTGTTATCCAACAAGTGGGCCCACCTCTGGAGATTTACGACCGGCCCGCCAATCTGTTTGTGGCCGGGTTTATGGGCTCCCCCTCAATGAATTTCATCAACACCCAGGTAATCATGGACCGGGGCCAATTGTGCCTGCAAACAACCAGTGGTGATAAACTCCCCTTAGTGCATCAATATCAGAACCTGCAGGTGGGTATGCATATCAGCTGCGGTATCAGACCAGAGCACGTCTCGATCCTAGACTCAGGCTTTGGCCATCTTCAGGGGAGGGTCAACGCGCTGGAACCCACCGGCATTAGTGAGCAAATTTACTGTGATTATCAGGGTGAGAACCTGTGTATATACAGCATGCAAAGATCCGGATGCAAAGAAAACCAAGCCATTGCATTGCAACTTGATGTGCATAAATTGCATTTATTTAGCGAACAAACTGGCCTGCGTTTACAGCAGTTGCCTGATGCTATTGCCGAGTACAAAGTCGTGAGTGGGGAATAGCGAATAGAGAGTTGGAAGTTGGAAGTTGGAAGTTGGAAGTTGGACGTTGGACGTTGGACGTTGGACGTTGGACGTTGGACGTTGGACGTTGGACGTTGGAAAAAGCTGAAATTAATGGCCATTTACAGGGTAAATGGCCATTGTTGGTTAAATTTTAAAACGGGAAACCAGTTGCTTAAGGTTTGCCGAAGTCTTATCTAATTTATTACTTGCCTCAACATTTTCTTCGGCTGTGACGCTGGTCTGATGGGTGTGATTGCTTATCTCGCGAATCTTACCTGAAATATCTTCAACACTTTGAATCCTCGACTGGGTTGAAGCTTCAATTTCATGGTTCACTATAGATATCTTATCTACGCTGCTTGTGGTTTTGTCTAGCGCATCGTAAACCTGCTGGGTAGCTTCGACGTTTTCCTGCACGCTGCTCATGCCCTGAGACATCGTTTTTGCCCCTGCCTCGGCATTTTTTTGCAGTTTTTCTATCAACTCTTGAATTTCTACAGTGGCGGAACTGGTGCTTTGCGCCAGTTGTCTGACCTCATCGGCGACTACGGCAAATCCCCTGCCATGATCCCCAGCTCTGGCAGCCTCTATTGCCGCATTTAATGCCAGCAGATTGGTCTGATTGGCGATACCGTGTATCACTTTAAGTATCACCCCTATGTCATTACTGTCAGTTTTTAACAGTGACATGGAGTCCTCTGCCAAACGCATAGTATCTGACAATTGGGAAATTTTTTCGACCGATTCATTGACGCTTTGCATGCTGTACTGAACCGCTTCCTCCGCTGATTTAGCATTGCTTACCGCCACAGAGGCGCTATCGGCAACCGCTTTAAACATGTGAGTTAAGCTCTCTGTTTCAGCGACAATTTCAGTGGTTATCTGCTCTTGCTGTTCTAGCGAGCCACGGGTTTTCAAAGAGGCATTTTTCATACTGCTGGCGCTGGTCGCTATATTATCTCCGGCTTCTGTCATATCTCTGACATTCTCATTGAGCCCTTGCACTAACAGGTTCACATCACCGATCAGTACTTTTAATTCTCCCACTGAACCCTGGGTAGCTATGCTAGTGGTCAGGTCGTTATCAGTTATTCTCTTAACACCGTTGACAAAACCACTGAGAGGTTTGACGATCCAGCGGCGCAACAGCAGAATAATCACTGTGCTCAGTGCCAGTGCCGCAATACAGATGCTCAATATCAGTACCGGGATAATTTTTGCATTATTCTCAGCATCTTGGGCACGGGTATTAACTTCATCGAGTCGGCCCACCTGATCACCTGATACACGGGCCTGCATAGTACTGATAGATCCTAATATATCTTTGGATACATCGGGAATAACACTTAGAGAAGTACCTAGCTCCTGCAGATTAACCGTCAGCAGGTTGGTTAAATCTCTATTCGCCGCATTGGCATTTTTCACCAAATCCAGAGATTGATTAAGTACTACATTACCTTTTTTTCCGGCTTCTTTTTGTTTGTCTATCTGCCCCTTAGATTTACTGGTAAAGTCCAGCGCTTCAACAATGCCTGCCTGGGCCATGGCCCTGGCCTGGGAGCTGATCTTTTTAGATAAATCGACCATTTCCTCGCCCTTGGCAATCAACTTTATGCCAGCCACCTTTTTTTGTGCTGCTAAAAACAATTTGTCGTATTTTCTCAGTGCGCTACGCAGTGGGCGCAATTTCTTTTTAATTGTCACTAAATCGTTACGCATCTGCGTAGTCACAGTCACTTTGGACATCAGTTTAGTGATTACCGACAGTTCCCGAAAGACTGCTTTCATATTGCCTTCCGCCTCTTTAAGCGCAGTGACATCACTATTTAGTACCTGAAAAGAGTTGACTAAGATCGACATACTCCTGCGATCTATTTCCTGAGCGGCATCTAATAGTTTTTGGTAGGGGCCACTGATTAGCAGCAAATTTTGCTCAATTTTATTGGTCGCCTGATTGATCACCACTAAGCTCTTGTTACTCTGCTCAGAGAGATCCGCCAATTGAGTGAGAGCTCGGTCGATATCAAAACTCGCCTGTTGATTGTCGATCAACTTAGTTTCTAAATCACTCAACTTTATGTAGGCCTGTTCCGCTGTTGAGAGTTTGTCTACCTGACCTGTTAAACTTTTAAGGGTAGTGATCGACTCTTTCATGCCGCTCTGAACGGTGGTTATTTCACTGCGTAAGAAATTTAAATCCTGACTGAGCCGCGATGTACCAAAATAGGCGACGGCACCTATGACAAAGAGAATTAATACTATGGAGTAGACTGCGCTTTGAATAAAAAAGCCAATTGACCATTGGCGGGTAACCTTGTTTGGATTTGACATAATAGCGACCTGAAAACTAGATGAGTTCGATGTTGTCGTTTAGGAACAAAAGCGTCCCCCGAATCTGTTGATTTATTGGCATTTATTTTTATTTATACTCCGAGTTTATTATTTTCTCAATGAATCAGTAGTGAATATTATCTAATTACTAGCTACTAATACATAACATCCTGCACTGAGATTGCCATTCACTCAAACTATCTGTATTCATGCACTATCTTAATCCTTAAAGTACATGCGTTTGAATAGTCTACCCTGATCTTAAGCGGGGTAAATAGTCAACAAGACTATATATTTTGAAATACAGCACGCTAACTATTTTTGCTGCAAAAATTAGCTAAACCCTTAGGGGTATGCGAATTAGTCCGGTACTTTCTCAGTGAACGCCACCCTTTGCTCACTGCTGCTATAAACCTTTTGCATTCACATAGAATATTCTGATGCTATTGACCTGACCGCCATTTTTTTGCGACACTGCATCCTATGCTAAAAACTACCCCACTGACAAATCAGTTCACTACTAATTTCTTGCGACGTCGCCGCGAGCAGTTTGCCTGTGTCTGTTCGGTGAGGAAGTAGAAAACTAAATATTTCCAGTCATACCATCGAAGAAACCACAGGTGCAAACTTGTGGTTTTTTTTTGCTTTAAGGA
>MABF01000282.1 GCA_002163025.1 'Osedax' symbiont bacterium Rs2_46_30_T18 | reverse complement strand
ACTTCATTGCACCTAAGACCCAGACTCAAGTCCCTTTCATTCTCTGGCTATCACAGAGTTTCAGTGACAGTGACAAGCTGGACCGACAATGCATTACAGATAAACAGCAGCAACAAATGTCCCACGACAATTTGTTTCACTCTATGCTGGGGCTTTTGTCTGTGCGCAGCAGTGTCTACAATCAGCAATTAGATATGTTAGCCAGTTGTAGAGATCAGTAACTAGCCCACACAGGCGCAGTTGAACAACATTGTTGTTGCACTGCGCCACTCTACTGCTTTAACTCTATTTCTATAAATACAAAAGGGTAGTCGTTAACATTGACGACATTGTGCTCTACCCCCGCCCGACGAAAATACGAACTGCCCTGAACTAAATCAACTGTCTTCTCTCCTTCGCTGCTTTGCAGGAGCAACTGGCCTTGTGTCTGTGGGACCACCACATAGTCTAAACCGTGTTTGTGCCAGCCAGTCTCAGCCCGCGCTGCAAATGTCCACTGGGTTACTATTACTTTGTCATTCTCTAACTGCACAATGGCTTGGGCTTGCTCTCTCATCTCAACTAAACTCTTTCGTTATCCTTTAGCCAATCTTGCCACAATCCGTCATTTTGTATAGAACCAGATTGTACTCAAATAGCGCCTTCATTGGTCCCTTTGCTAAGTGGTTGATTTACAGGCATACGTTACAAAGATGAACTTCTGCCTGCATTCAACACCAGTAAACTGTGCTTTTCAAAATCACGAAATAGCTTGCTTAATATAATATAAACAACTGATTTCCAATATATTATTTTCATTATTTATTAAGCTATTGTTTATTACGCTGGCAAATAGCTTACAATATAAACAGTTTTGTCTACGATGCTGTAGCACTGATCTAATTACTTTCACTTCTTATTTTTATAATTTTTCACTGCAGAAAAATCTTGTTAATTAATGCCTATCCCGACATTCTGAGGAGGTCATAATGATCAATAAAATTATACTATCACTGCTTGTTGTAACACTGATTGGTTGCTCGGATGATCCAAATAGTCAGGCCACTGTTACGAGCGATAATAGCGCTAATGTTTCGACCATCAAATTCTCCGCTCCTACCGACACTACTTTGTTAACTATCACCGGTGAGATCACACAACTCAACAGCAAAAATGAACTGCTTCTGGATCGCAATGCACTGCTGCAACTGCCACAAGTAACCGTCAGCACTACCACTTTGTGGACAGATGGAAAAAGCGAATTCAAGGGCCCTCTTGTTCGGGACATCCTCAGCGCTGCAGGCAATACAGCTAAGCACATCAGTGCCATTGCAGCCAACGAATACGCCGTTGAGATCCCGATTGACGACGTGCAACAGTATCCTGTAATTCTGGCTCTGGAAAAAGACGGAAAAATCTTATCGATCAGGGAGAAAGGCCCCCTCTGGGTTATCTACCCCTGGGCGGATCATGAGGCATTAAGACAAGATAAGTTTTACTCCAGATCAATTTGGCAGCTAAAAAGAATCAACTTACATGATTAAATCTAGTTCCAAAGTTTTATTACTGCTGACTTCCACACTGCTTGGAGTCATTATAGTCAGCATGCTAAGTTCATTTTTTCTGTTCAGG
>MABF01000235.1 GCA_002163025.1 'Osedax' symbiont bacterium Rs2_46_30_T18 | reverse complement strand
GCACGCTAGTATACGATGTTTCTATTACCCTATTTTGTATAATACGCCTGAATTTATGAAGATAAGAGGCCAAACTGTTGAAGCGAACCACGAGGCCAACTCCATCTAATCAGCCCTACTAACAGCAGCAAATGACAAAAGACGGACGTATTAAGGAATTGATTAAGGCTTTCTCGCTCGTCGGCACATTTTAAGCGTAGCGAGTGTTTTTCCAATACGGCTAATTGCTATATGCCTTGGGTTCGACATTATTTTCAACAAAGCTGTTTAGTTCCCAAATCGACCTAATCACATATACAGACTTGTTGGTCGGTATTTCTTCTAGTTTTTGTAAAAATTTTTCATTCCAAAACTTTGGACTAAGTTTTAATACTTTATAGCTTTGCAAAGTCCCTTTTAGAATTGAACTACCATCGGGCCAACCTTCAGGTTCAACGAATAAGCCTTTTAGCAGTCGCTTTGTCACTAACCAATAACTGACAACATAAGGTAAGTCTATATAGACCAATGTATCAGCCACATCTAGTCGCGCATTGAATGATTCCATTGGACCGAAACCATCAATGATCCAACTGTCAGCGCTGAGTATATTTGCATGATCCTGGTCGTAGGTTTTCCGATCTCGCAGGTCGCCATTTTTTTTATATACAATGGAGTCTAATTGATGCAATTTTATTCCCGTAGCTGACGCCAGCCTTTTACTCAAAGTGGACTTACCACTCCCGGGTTTACCGAATACTGCTATTTTTTTCATACTACCTCCATTAACTGAGACTAATCCCATGAGGCAGAAATACAAAACCCGCCTCTAGGGCGGGTTTGACAAATTATAGACGTATCAAAAACCCACCATTGCTATGGAATGATGGTAATTATTCTAACTATTTGATGCGTAAAATTAATATTCATTATCGTATCTTGCTGTAGGTGTAATTTAATGTCAACCGCCTGTCGGAGAAAAACACCTACTGAGGCATATATCAGCGAAATGCTGTGCGCTTAGCTGTTTAGAAAATTTCCCCGTTCAAAGCAGCGACACGCTATGGGGTTATATGCCTTAAGGTAAGTCGAATTTTATACTCTAACCTTGCCAGGTTAACCCTCACTTTCGGACCGGCGAGTCGCCGAACTGCAGTGCTATTTACTTGTCTTGCATCACAAAAGTTCTATTCGCCATCGTTTTAATACCTTCAATGTACTCTTGTGTCGACCAACCGCATTCATGGACTAAATGCTCCCAGTTTTGTACAGAGAGCATTGTCCAGAGCACATCAGTTGCCTGTTGGACTTGCCATTCTTTGGCTAGGGTTCCGTCGGCATCTAATGCAAGGATTGCGGCGTGGCAGCCTTCGCGCATAGCTAACATGCGATTTTTCCAGGCCGCTGCTGCAGCCTCATCACCGTCTTGCGCCAGTAACATAGCCTTGGCAACGCCGTAAATTTCTGGGATAAAATAGCCCAAGGATTCTATATATAGCGCTAAGCGCTCGACACCAGTATCGGCCGCACGCGAGGGTGCAAGCCTGCCATCCACATTCAGTACGTCGCCCAGATACTGCATTGTAGCCACAAGCAATTCCAGTCTTGAGGCAAAGTGTAGGTAGACAGCCTGTCGCGAGATTCCCGCAGCCTTGGCGATTGCTCCCATGCGCACGCCGCTTCCGCCTCGATCTTCGATCATGCGCACCGTTGCTTTCAGTATTTTTTCTCGAGTTTCTATCGCTTCACTTGACATACTGTAAACTCTAAATCATTCGTTACCAACCGTCAATTAATACACTTTCAAGATCGCATCAATAAGGAAACCGCAAGATCAATAACAGCTAACAAAACATCCCTACCTAGATTAACCGCTTAACATCAAAACGAGAGATATCAATACATGGCTGTCGCTCGGCCACTAAATCCGCCACGACTGCCGCCGTCATCGGCGCACAGGTCAAGCCTAAATGCTGATGGCCAAACGCATAGATAATCCGCTGATTATTTGGCGCAGTGCAGATCACCGGTAAGCTGTCGCTTAAAGTCGGTCTAAATCCCAGCCATTCGCTGCTCTGCTCTAAATCCAGTCCCGGCAGCATTTTGCTGGCACCGCGCTGTAATGATTTAATACGTCTTCTATTAAGCGGTGCATCTAACCCTGCAAGCTCTACTGTGCCGGCAAAGCGCAGCCCCATCTGCATTGGGGTGGCCAAAAACTTATTATCCCCCTCCATCACCGGACGATTTAAATTCACTTTGGCTTGCGGGCAAGTAATGTGATATCCGCGTTCGGTTTCCAGTGGAATGTTTATATTAGTGGCTGCTAATAAGCGTGCTGAAAACGCCCCCGCTGCAACCACTAACTTATCAGAACTGATGCTTTGCTCGGCTGTGACTACTTCACAGCTGAGCTCGTTCTGCACTATATCAGTTACCGCCTGTTCGACATAAACCCCACCCTCTCGACAAAACTGCTGCTTAATTGCCAGTACCAGCGCCTGGGGATCTTTAACATAGCCATGACCTAATATGTGGTGGCCCCATTTAAAATCTGTCGATAAATCGGGCTCCATCTCTCTCAATTTGTCCGCATCTACTGTGCTGATATTGAAGCCTAAATCTCGCCTGGCGTTCATATCTGACTCTGCATTTAGCAATTTTCCCCGGGTTCTATAGACTTGCAGATAATCTGTTTTTACCAACAAATCAGAACAACCGACCGAGGCCGCCAGTTGTTCAAACAGCACCACACTGGGACCGGTCAATTGATACACTGCCTCGCCGCGCTGTTTTAACTCATTACTAAACCCCGCTTTGATGTAGTTGTACAGCCAGGGAATTATTTTTATCAGGTAGCGCCAGCGCACACTTAATGGCCCATCTGGATTTAGTAGCCAGCCCGGTGCCTGCAGTAGCGTAGTAGGGCTCGTTAAAGGAACAAAGGAAGAGCGAGCCAGTAATCCCGCGTTGCCAAAAGAGCAGCCACTGCCCGGTTTGTCTTTATCGATCAAGGTCACACTGTGCCCTTCACGGAGCAACGTTATCGCTGTTACTACCCCGATAATGCCGGCACCTATCACCGTCACGCTGCAAGTTTGTTTGGTATTGTCATCAGAGTTATAGGGACTGCTTTGCATGTTACGCCGACCTGAAATGTGCGTGATATGTTAAAGGAAATACGGATTAGAGCAGCTGCACTGTAGCACTGTAAAAAGCCAATTTCTAAACTTTAATTGGCTTATTTTCTGAGCCGTTTACATCCGATAAATCATTGACTAATAACGACAACAAACGCCGCTTTTGCAATGTCTAATCACGGCCACTGCAGCAGTGAATGTCATGAGTCAGTAGTGACTCAGCAGTGCCAGGATTGCGGGACGATAATGACTCAAGCTGCCCTATTCAGATAATCGAAATTCTTCCAACATACTGTTTTTAAAGAATTTAAAATAGTTGGATCAATGCTTGCTGTTATATCCCTGCGAACCGCAGAGGAGACAGATGTTGCTCTGGCGAGTTCACTGCAAAAAAACAATAAGGAGCAGAATTGAATGTTTAATAATTTATCCAACAAAACCGTTAAATGCTTGGCCATTAGCAGCTTGGCGCTGGCTGTTGCCAGTGTCAGCCAAACGGCAGCCGCAGCCGAGCAAACTTTAACTATTGTCACATCTTTCCCATCAGATCTGACTAAAGTATTTAAAGCTGAGTTTGAAAAACTACACCCTGATGTCAAACTTGAAGTACTAAAAAAGAAAACCTCCGCCGGTATTAAATACATTTCTGAAACTGCCGCCAACAACAAAATCGATTTGTTCTGGGCATCTGCTCCGGACGCTTTTGAAGTATTAAAAGACGGTGGCCTGTTGCAAAAGTACAGCGTTAAAGTAAATGGCATCCCGGCTAAAGTGGGCTCTTTCCCCATCCATGACCCAGAGGGCTACTATAAAGGTTTCGCCGCCGCAGGCTATGGCATTATGTGGAATACTCGCTACACAAAAGCCAAGAAATTACCGGCACCTACAAACTGGAGCGATTTGGAAAAACCGGTCTATTTTAACCATGTTGGCATGTCAGCGCCCTCGCGCTCAGGTACTACCCACTTAACCGTGGAAACTATCCTGCAGGCGGATGGTTGGGGTAATGGCTGGGGCAGTTTAAAGCGCATGGCCGGTAACTTTAAGTCCGTGACTGAGCGCAGCTTCGGGGTTCCCGATGGCGTTAACAGCGGTAATTTCGGCGTCGGTATCGTGATCGATTTCTTTGGCTTGTCATCTCAGGGCGCGGGCTTTCCGGTCGAGTTTATCTACCCACCAGCGACCGCTCTGGTTCCCGCTAACATTGGTATCGTTAACAATGCGCCTAACAGCCAGATGGCGGGTGAATTCATTGAGTTTTTACTCTCAGATCACGGACAGGAGCTACTGCTGAATCCAAAAATTCGCCGGCTGCCAGTAAATCCTGACACTTACGCCAAGGCACCTGAAGGATTTCCAAACCCTTTCCAAGACAGCTCTTTACAGAGCTCTCTACACTTTGACCTGAAGCTTTCTAAAAACCGTTACAACCTGGTTAATTCGCTGTTTGATGTGATGATCACATACCGGATGGACGATTTACGCGCCGCAACTAAAGCGATTCATGCAGCACAAAAGGCACTGTCCGAAACACCCAATGTTGAAGCTGCCGCGTTAGTTAAGCAGGCCAGAACATTAGTAGCGGCACTGCCGATCACTGAAGCAGATGCCAACAACCCGGATATTTCTGCGGTGTTTACCAAGAAACGTAAAAAGGCCACTGACAAAGTTACTGGACGCCAGGCTGAAGTAGAAGCGAAGTGGGATGCCTTTGTGGTTGCCAACTACGAGCAAGCTAAAGATTTAGCCGAACAGGCTCTATCAAAAATGTAGGTCTCTCTTCATAGGCATATGTGCTCTGCGCTATGCCTAATCTTTCGTTGAATTGGCTGAATGTGATAAACGCCTTAATCCGCTCTGCAGGTTCAGGGCTTATATTTGCATCAGTCAAAGGTTTCACCTCTTCCTTTGGGAAGCTTTCAGAGGCAGCTGTTTTAAAGGTTCAGCTGGCTCTGCTTTTTTTAATTGACAACAATTTCTGTGTTTGAGGTTTATTATGCCGAGCAATACTAGTACTCGTAAGGGACTTTTTCGCCTCGATTTTTCGTCGGTCCAATGGGGACCAGGGATAGTAGCTACCCTGATTGGGGTATTTTTGTTGATAGTGCTGGTGATGCCAGTGGCAAAAGTTATGTATGTGGCGTTTCAAAACCCAGATACTGGCGCACTGACGATTAACAATTTTATCGATTTTTTCAACGCCGCGCTGTTTCGCGAATCTTTTGCTAACTCATTTTACGTGGCCAGTATGTCGGTGATCTTTGCCACCATCATCGCGATGCCACTGGCGTATTTCACCACCCGCTTTAACTTTGCCGGCTCTACCTTAATTCAAACCTTAGGTATGATCCCACTGATTATGCCTCCCTTTGTCGGCGCTGTAGCCATGCAGTTATTCTTTGGCGGCAACGGTTCAGTTAACTTGCTGCTGGATGATTACTTCGGTTTTACCGTGCCTTTTATGGAGGGATTAAACGGTGTTATCTTAGTGCAATCGGTGCACTTTTTTCCCTTTATATTGATTAACTTATCCGCCAGCTTGAACAACATTGACCGCTCGATGGAAGAGGCGGCACTTAATTTAGGCTCCAGTGG
The DNA here is from genome assembly GCA_002163025.1 of 'Osedax' symbiont bacterium Rs2_46_30_T18. Lineage (GTDB taxonomy): Bacteria > Pseudomonadota > Gammaproteobacteria > Pseudomonadales > Balneatricaceae > Rs1. Next base: position 3,694 of record MABF01000235.1, on the reverse strand, counting down.
CATGCGCTTATTCCGGCGTATCGTTTTCCCGTTGGCCATGCCCGGTTATATTGCTGGTGCCTCGCTGGTATTTTTGAAAGTATTTGATGACTTGGGCACACCGCTGTTGCTCAACGTCAATAACATGCTGGCACCACAGGCCTATCTGCGAATTACTTCAGTGGGTATCTCCGACCCTATAGGTTACGTTATCTCGGTAATTTTAGTGCTGTTTTCGCTGTTTTCGATGTGGGTCTCGTTTTTGGCGATGAAAGGTAAAGATTACGCCACAGCACAAAAAGGCGGTGGCGGTTTGTTGCGTCGCGACCTGAAGCCCTGGGAAAAATTCGGCTGCTACGCGGTTATTACCATTATCTTACTTTTTGTTTTGGCACCACACACCGCACTGGGTTTGTTATCTATTTCTACAGTTTGGTCATACAGTCCGCTGCCCGATGGTTATACCTTGGATCACTACAGTGAAGTATTTGCCACTGCCAATCAGTACATCACCAATACCTTATTGTATGCGGGACTAGCGGGGCTTATCGATATTATTCTCGGTACTGCCATTGCCTACATCGTTTGGCGCACTAAGATCTGGGGGCGCAAGGCGCTGGACTTAGTCGCAATGGGCGCACTGGCTATTCCCGGTGTCGTTATCGGCATAGGTTATCTACGGATGTTTTACGATATCAACTTACCGTTCAGCGATGTGCCTATGGCCACTTGGTGGGGAATTATGGTTATTGCACTGGCTGTCAGGCGCCTCCCCTATGCATTGCGTGCCTGTGTCGCGGCTCTTCAGCAAGTATCACTGTCACTGGAAGAGGCAGCTGAAAGTCTCGGCGCCAGTAAGTGGAGCACCATTAAACGCGTGGTTGTCCCCTTGATGACCGGCGGTATCCTGGCCGGTTTTGTCACCAGTTTTGCCACAGCAGCCGTTGAGCTGTCGGCCACTATCATGTTAGTTGCAAAAGAGGGTGATGCGCCGCTTGCATACGGCATCTACGTCTTTATGCAATCAGCTGCCGGACGCGGGCCTGGAGCCGCCCTGGGTATTATCGCTGTAGTGATTGTCGGCTTAGGTACTTACGCTTCACACGTCATTATTGAACGCACTAAAAAAGCCAACGGGCTGAAGTAATTTATTGAGGAGTAATAAAATGTCTAAAAATCATCAATCTGTTGGCATCACCATTGAAAACGTTGGCCTGTCTTTTGGCGATACTCAAGTATTGAAAGGGGTTAATTTAAAGATAGCCCCGGGCGAGTTTTTTGCCTTTCTCGGGCCATCAGGCTCTGGAAAATCAACCCTATTACGCGCCATTGCCGGTTTCGGCCCCACTCCAACGGGTCGCATCTTGATCGGAGATCGGGATGTAACAAGTATGCAACCTTGGCAGCGTAATGTAGGCATGGTGTTTCAGAATTATGCGTTGTGGCCACATATGACAGTACAAGAAAACGTTGCCTTTGGCTTAGAGGAGCGCAAAGTGCCCAGTGCGGTAATAGCTAAACGGGTACATCAGGCACTTGAGCTGGTAGGCCTGGCACATCTGGCGCAGCGGCGCCCGTCTGAACTCTCAGGTGGTCAGCAGCAACGTATCGCGCTGGCGCGCACTGTAGTGGTTGAACCTAAAGTACTGCTACTTGATGAGCCCCTGTCCAATTTAGATGCGAACTTGCGGGTGCAAATGCGCCGCGATATTCTAAAGTTGCAGCGTGAATTGGGTCTGACCACTATCTTTGTCACCCACGATCAGGAAGAGGCAAATACCACTTCCGATCGCATGGCAGTGCTAAATAATGGCGTAATACAGCAAGTGGGACCGCCTATGCAGCTGTATGATGCTCCGGCTAACCGCTTTGTTGCCAATTTTATCGGCTCGGCCAACATATTAGATGGTAAGATAGCAGTGGCCGACGATGGCCAAAGCAGTACTTTTATTAGCGAGCAAGGCTTGCAGCTTACTTTAGGAGCTCAACCAGCAGGGAAAGCCAGTTTAATCTTTCGTCCTCAAAATACCCGTTTAGAACAGCAGCAACACAGCGCCAATAACCTGATACTGCCAGGGCGTATTGTCTACCGTGAATTTTTAGGCAGTTTAATCCGCTACGGCGTGGATGTTTGTGGGCACATACTGTCGGTAGATGAGCTGCACAGTATCGGTGCTATACATCGCGCTGTTGGCGATAGCGTATCACTGAGCGTCGAGCAAGAACAAGCGGTGGTCGTCAACCAATAAACCATTTCGGGCGGTGGGCTCTCATATTGAGATCCCACACCGCCCTTTTTACATGTGAGTAAAACCAATGAGAAGAACCAAGATAGTCGCTACTATAGGTCCGGCTACCGATACACTGCCACAACTTGAATCACTACTGCTCTCTGGAGTGAATGTGGTCAGGCTAAACTTTTCTCACGGTCACAGCAGCGACCATCAACGCCGCGTAGAAATGATCCGCGACATCTGTCACCGGCATCAATTGCACATTGCCATTTTGGGTGATTTACAGGGACCAAAAATTCGCATTGCCCGTTTTGCAAATACTAAAGTCATCTTGCAGTCAGGGCAGCAATTCACCCTGGATACCACCTTGGACAATGACGCAGGTGACTGCGACCAGGTAGGTATAGATTATCCACAGCTAATAGCCGACTGTGAGCTTGGGGATGAATTGTTATTAGATGATGGTCGCGTCACCATGTGTGTGACAGAAAAAACCAGCACTAGCTTAGTGTGTAAGGTTCTCAATGGAGGGCCACTGTCCAATAACAAAGGCATCAACAAAAAAGGCGGTGGTTTATCTGCAGCCGCGCTCACCGATAAAGACAAACAAGATATTTTGATCGCAGCGAAGTTGGAACTCGATTATCTTGCGGTCTCCTTCCCACGCAATGCCGCTGATATGCACTACGCCCGTGAACTAGTTACAGCAGCTGGCGCCGACTGTCGTTTAGTGGCAAAAATTGAACGCGCTGAAGCCGTAGCAGATGATCAGGTATTAGACGACCTGATCTTAGCCTCAGATGTAGTGATGGTTGCCCGTGGTGACTTAGGCGTTGAAATTGGTGATGCGGCTCTAATTGCCACTCAGAAGAAAATCATCTCTAGGGCACGCAAGCTAAACAGAGTAGTAATCACCGCCACACAAATGATGGAATCAATGATCGACAGCCCACTTCCGACCCGTGCTGAAGTGTTTGACGTTGCCAATGCAGTATTAGACGGCACAGATGCAGTAATGCTCTCTGCAGAAACCGCAGCAGGTTCTTACCCGGTTGAAACCGTTCAGGCCATGGATCGCATTATCCTGGGAGCCGAGCAAGACAGGTCTACCCGAGAATCCAGCCACCGCCTGAATCGTGAATTCGAAGGCGTTGATGAAACTATCGCTATGTCAGCGATGTATGCCGCCAACCATATGCCGGGGGTGAAAGCGATAATCTGCCTGACTGAGTCCGGCAATACCACTTTGCTGATGTCCCGAATTAGCTCTGGCATCCCGATCATTGCCATGAGCCGCCACCCGCAAACCAGTCGCAGAGTGGCCATGTATCGCGGAGTGCAAACCATCCCCTTCGATACAGGCACGGCACTTAACGCCGAAGTCAATCAGCGAGCAGTTGCCGAATTGGTAGATCGCGAATTTGTCGCTGAAGGTGATTTTGTACTTATCACTAAAGGCGATTACGTAGATGCCCAAGGCG
>MABF01000291.1 GCA_002163025.1 'Osedax' symbiont bacterium Rs2_46_30_T18 | reverse complement strand
CCGTACAACGTTAAATGGAGAGGGACTTCAGCATCAAGACGGTCACTCTCAGGCGATCGCCGCCACAGTACCAAACTTGCAATGCTACGATCCGGCCTTTGGCTACGAGCTGGCTATCATCATTCGCGATGGCATCAAGCGCATGTATCAGCTCGATCAGAAGATTTTCTATTACATTACCTTGTACAATGAAAACTACTCTATGCCAGAGATGAAAGAGGGGGTCGAACAGCAAGTGCTGCAGGGCATGTACAAATTTTGTGAGTGTACTGAACCGGGATACAAAGTTCACTTACTCGGCAGTGGCAGCATTATGCAGGAAGTGCTCAAAGCGGCTGAAATATTAGCATCATTGGGCTGTAGCGCTGATATCTGGAGTGTCACTAGCTATACGCAGCTGACCCGAAACGCGCTATGTATTGAAAGGCAAAATCTACTTGATCCCGAGCATCCCCAGCTCAACGATATTCAGCAGATAACTGCCGGGCAGCAAGGTGCATTTGTCGCGGTGAGTGATCACCTTAAATCACTGCCCAATGCAATTGCCCGCTGGCTGCCCTCAACGCCGATTGTTTTAGGTACAGACGGCTTTGGTTTATCCGAGGCGCGCGATACCTTAAGGGATTATTTTGAAGTCGATGCTAAATACATTGCCTGGGGTGCAATGACTAAACTTTTCGCCCAGCAAACTATCAGTGCACAACAGTTACAGCAGGCCCGCGAGCAGCTACAGATCCCCCGGACTAAACTGGATCCTACAGAGGCTTAGCAGCAATAAAATCACTGCCCGATATGCTTGCATAGATAGGGCAGTGGTTTAGCGCGGCTCACAAAACAATCAAACCCGTAGCGAAATAACAAATTTACAGCCTTGGTTTGGTTCACTGGTGCACTGTATTTTTCCATTAAAAGTGTTGGTGACCAAGTTGTAGATGATATTTAACCCCAACCCACTGCCGCCATTGTCTCTGTTGGTGGTAAAAAAGGGCTCAAATATCCTCGGTAAATCTTCTGCCGAAATACCTGAGCCATTATCCGTGTACACAATCGTTAATAAATTCTTTTCAATATTTACTTGTATGCTGACGTTGCCCCCTTCGACGCCTTTAAATCCATGTGAAACAGAATTCATCAATAAGTTGGTGATGATTTGTGAAAAAGCACCAGGGAAAGAATTAATTGAGATGCCGGCGGGGCATTTGACACTGACCTGCAAATCGGTTTTTTTAATCACAGAATGCACGCTAGTGAGAATCTCAGCCAGGTATTTTTTGACATCAAAGAGTCTCTTTTCTTCACTGGTTTGATCTACTGCTATCTGCTTGAAAGACCTAACCAACTGTGCCGCTTTATCCAGGTTTATATGCACCAAAGAAGTAGATTTTTTACATCGAGTGAGAAATTTTTGCAAACCTTTAGGGCTGAGTTTGTTATTGTCAAAGTTCTCAATAATGTCCTCAGTCAAATCATGTAAGTGAGTAATCCCAGTCAGACTTATACCGACTGGGGTATTAATTTCATGGGCAACACCCGCTACTAATGCACCCAGAGCTGCCATTTTTTCGGCGGCTATCAGTTGGTCCTGAGTGCGTTCTAAATTGTCGATAGTCGTTATCAACTCTTCATTAGAATGTTCTAATTGAGTTGTTTTGTTGATGTTTTGTTGTTCTAAATATTTCTTGGCACTTATATCGCGCCATACAAAGTGGATCAAATTTTGCTTGTTTGAACGAATTCTGGTCATGACTACTTCTACCCAAAATTCCTCGCGGTTAAGTTTCAGACACACCCATTCCAAACGAGTGCTTCCCAATTCGTAGCACTTTTTAATATACATTGCCGATTTATCTGCAGAGAGAGCACCATCAGGTTGCTTAAGGGGTGATAGATCATCCGGATTCAGGGCTAAAAACTGCGCTTTAGTCGGGTACTGCAATATATCTAACAGGGCGTTATTACAGTCGATAAATTTTCCCCGATAGAAAATACAGACACCGTCTGAGCTTTCATTAAACAGCGACTCATAGATGTTTTGTTGCTCTGTTAACAACCTATTGGTCTGCTCAAGTTCAGCAGAACGCTGGTTTATTTGTCCCTGTAATAACTTTTTGTCGTCGATATCACGGCACAGCATATGCATTATTTCCTGGTCGTGATAATTGATTTTGGTAATAACAATTTCAACCCAGATAATCTCGCCGTTTAATCTTTTAGTCTGCCATTCAAATTTAACCGATCCGCGCTCGCGGCACTGATCCAGTTTGGCCAACATCTTTTGCCGCGATGGCAGACCATCGTGCTGATACTCAGGGGATATTGTCCCGGCTTTAGTGCTCAATAAATTCTCTTTACTGTCATAGCCAAACATTCTTACAGCGGCGCTATTTACATCAAAATAACGGCCATCTTGCACTAGCACAATAGCATCAGAAGTGTCGTTAAAGACTGTTTCGAATTTAACATTTTGCTGCCCAAGCTCCAGATTAATCGATTCGATTTTCTGTTTCGCGCCGGCCAATTTGCGCAGGAAAAACAGTACTACCAATATGATAGCGGCAAAAACGGCTAATAGTTGGTAGATAATGCGATAGTCGACTGCCGTACTAATAGCACTGGTAATCCATTTATCGCGGATTTTTCGATGTTCTTCATAACTGATCGAAGCAATGACTTTGTTGATAATAGATAAAAGTGTCAGTGTGTTTTTTTGTACTAAAAATTTATGCCGATAACTGAGCTCCGTAACTCCGGCAATTTTCAACTGTTGAAAATAGTTCAATATTTGATAAACGGCGATTACCTCGTGGTCTATGAAGGCATAAGCGTCGCCTCGGGATACTATGCTCAGGGCCTGGTTAACAGTATCTGTGCTGATAATATTCATATCTACAGCGTTTTGCATCAAGGCGTAGTGAGCACCAGAACTCTTTGTTACGACGACAGTTTTACCGCTCAAGCCATTAATATTATCAATAAAGCCGGCGTCTTTATCGGTAATTATGACGTATCTGAAATTCGCATATTGCTCGGAAATTCTGCCCAAGTTCATAGTGCCTGAATTAAAACAGGCTATTAAATCAATCTCTTTATTCATGAACTTTGCTATTAGCTCACTCCTGGATTTGGAGTGTATAAATTGAAAGTTCAATCCGGTTTTTTGTTCAATTAAGGTTAAGTAGTCGCGACATAATCCCAAATACTTGCCTGATTTAATCATAGATAAAGGCTCCCACTGCGTTTCGGAAAACGTTACCTTAGGGTGGCGGGCAATGTATTTTTTCTCAGATAATGTCAGTTCAAACTTATTTTCAAGCAAATCAAAGGCATGGTAAATATTCTTCACATAATTATAGTCATTAAACGCTTCAAAATTATGCAGACTAGGGTATAGCTGGTTTTTCTGTACGGCAATTTTCAGCAGCGTTTCATCGAAGTCTATTTGGATGGAGCCGGCTTTTTTACTGCTTTTGCCTTCAGTGTATATGCTATCAAAGCGGCTTGAATGAGGGAGTTTTCGTAACAGGCTATAAACCAGTAAATTCTCCTGCGCGTCATAGACCCTTATTTCATTAATAAAAGTTAAGTAGGAAAATATTTCAACTAAGTAATCTAAGGTAGGTATGTCTTGCTGCAAAATAAATTTTGCCAGCAGTGTTGAAATGAATGCCCCCACCCGTTGTTTAGCCAGAATATCATTTTCAACATACTTGTTTACTATCTCCTGGTATCGGCCTGTTTGGATAATGATCTGTAAGTTGTTATTAAAAACATCCCTGAGCTTTTTGTTTCTAAATACGACTTTAAAAGTGTTTTTTTCCGGGAAAATTAAATCATAGTTAAACTCAGATTCGGATTGGTTAGACAATTTTCTTAAATGCCACTTAAAAACGTTTCTATCAATGACTATGACATCGCTTTTTTTATAGAGGAAATTTTCAACTTGTAGATTTTGATTACTCAATTCGTTATAGGTTATTGGTCTGTCGACCGGATTGAACAAGCTAAAGTAATTATCCCCCAAAGAGTTATACGAATCCTGAAAAGCAACCACTTTATAACGGACTAAATCACTGACTTTAAGAATTTTAATCGCATCTGACTTTTCGGTCACTACGGCATTATCGAAACTAATGAAATCATCTGAATAATAAAATTCATCGGCTATCGCTTTGACTGTCACTGCAATATCAAAATCTTTATTGTTGGCAAAGAATATAGGAACATTGGAAATATCCAGATACTCTTTTCTATTAATTGTAATGTTCGAGAGGGATAGAACGGCTTCTATCAATTCGTATTCGATACCTTTTAAATTCTGCGAGTCGAAAGTGTAGGGCTCTCGGCCCTTGCCGAAGACAACATTAACTTTTTTAGTAGCGACAACAGCAGCGTCAACTGAAGAGCTGCTTTGATGAGCATCCGCATAAATGTTAAGGGCGCAAACCCAAGACACTATTGTTATGCAAATTGATCGTTTAAAAAAGTCCAACATAGAGTCCTTCTTAAAACTTGTAGCTAATACTATAAGTCTAGTCAGTGACGTTAATTTTAGGAGCAGTGGCACAAGTTCGCTACGTTCGTGCGGGCCTATATGCATGCTTCCTGTCTTAGTCGCAACTACTGGGGACATATGTAATGTGTTTCTGGCAACAACCTATCGTCGACAGCAATAAGGCGATTAATTACGATGCCAGATTATACAGGTGAAGAAAAGTAAATTGAGTTGTGCACACTTATTTTAGGAATTTGTCATAGATATCAAGACAGTATTCGAAAGTTAAGACTCTTTTAGATGCGCTGTATTGCAGCTTATTAGCCGCCTATAAGATACTAATAACATGAAGTTTATGGTCTAGACTTAGAGCATAAACTAATCATGGCAGGGAAAGGTGAGTTATGGAATCAAGTTCGTTTTTTGACTACGATAACTTTATGCCACACGGAATGTGTTATTTGTGGAAACCAGAAATTTTATGGACGACCGCCATATCAGATGTAGTCATCGCAGTAGCGTACTTCTCCGTTACCGCCGCTATGATTATGTTTGTGAAAAGGCGCAAAGACTTACCGTACCCCTGGTTTTTTATATTGGCGGGCTCTATTATTTTTGTTGCTTGCGGCCTTTCTCATTTAGTCAGTGCCATCGTTATCTGGCAGCCTATCTACGGCATTTCAGCTGTTGTCAAAGCAATAACAGCCGTTGCATCGTTGACGACCGGAGTTGTTATTTGGTTGGTTTTGCCGTTTTTCCTCAGGTTACCTAGTCCAGCCATGTTGGCACAAAAAAATGATGCTTTAGAGTTATCAATTAAAAAATTAAACTTTGCTCAAGCTCAACTAGTTGAATCAAAGAAGATGGCCTCTTTAGGCGGATTAGTCTCTGGAGTAGCACATGAGATCAATACCCCCGTAGGTAGCGCAATTACCGCCGTGACGCATTTAATTGACACTACCAATGAGCTGCAATTTAGTGTCATGAAAAGAGCTTTATCAGACACGAGATTGACCGGTTTTGTAGTAGAAGTAACTAAATGTACCAATATGATCAATAAGAACTTAAACAGAGCTGCTGATATAATCACCAGTTTTAAGCAAGTTGCAGTCGATCAGTCAAACAAACATATACGGCTATACAACGCAAAAAATTATACTGACGGGGTACTGATGAACCTGCAGCCACTGCTGGGACAGACCCCTTATGGAATAAGCCTTAGCTGTGATGAGAATATTGATATTCATGGCGATCCTGCAGATTTAACGCAAATATTAACCAACTTAGTGATCAATTCATTACAGCATGGGTTTGATGGCAGAGAGTCGGGTCAGATTGAAATACAAATCAACCAAGAAGATCAAACGATTGTGTTAACTTACCAAGATACAGGTCGTGGTATGAACAAAGAGCAGTTAGATAAGCTTTACGAACCTTTTTTCACCACCAAACGCGGTTTTGGTAACAGTGGCTTAGGTATGCACATCGTTTATAATTTAGTGACACAATCATTAGATGGATCTATAGAATGTGTCAGTGAAATGGACCATGGAGTGCAGTTTAAGATTAGATTCGACGCTAACAACAGTGAATAACAGGCTCTGAGATAACTCTGTTAGCTATTAGCTATTAACTTAGTTACTTTGATATGCACCAATGGATACAAACTTGCTCAATTTATAAAACATTCTGGCTGATTACACAGCGCAGTCTTTTAGCGAATAAAGACTGGCTAGCCACATCTACGAATACCAAATTATCACCTTGTTTTTTGCATTGCCAATCGGTTATGTCTCCATTGTCCCGGGCACAAAACACTAGTGGTGCAGGGTCATGTGTGTCGCTAGCAATCATGCTCTAGCAAAGCGTGCACAAACCCCACTAACTACTTACCACTTACTACAGCCTCCCCTGAAGCAGCAGTTATCTGGCACACAACTGACGTTTTCAGCCAAGCTGATCACAAAACACCTAAATAACAATAATTATCATTTGCAATTGATTTCTGGATTCTGTACAAGTACGCGCACAATGCATATCTCCCCAGTTTATGGCGGCAATTTTAAGGAAAAACTCATGGCTAAGAAAAAAATAACCAATTACCAAGGCTCAGCAGGCGGTTGGGGAGCTCTTGCCAGTACATCAAAACATTTATTGAAAAGTAAAAGACCAGTCAAGAATATTATTAGTTTGCTAAAAACCAATCAGCACCAGGGCTTTGACTGTCCTGGATGCGCCTGGGGGGATGCAAAAGGGCACAGTGTTAGCTTTTGCGAGAATGGTGCTAAAGCGGTCAACTGGGAAGCAACAGCGAAGAAAGTAAGCGCAGATTTTTTTGCCAAATACAGTGTCAGTTACTTAGAAACCCAGAGCGATTACTTTTTAGAGTACCAGGGCCGTTTAACTCAACCTATGAGTTACAACAGCCAAACTGATCACTACGAGCCGATAGCCTGGGAAGATGCTTTTTCCTTAATTGCCAATCATTTAAATGACTTAGACTCCCCTGATCAGGCGGAGTTTTACACCTCCGGAAGAGCCAGTAACGAAGCGGCATTTATCTATCAGCTATTTGTGCGCAGCTTCGGTACCAATAACTTTCCCGATTGCTCCAACATGTGCCATGAAGCCAGTGGCGTGGCGATGAAAGAATCTATTGGTATAGGTAAGGGCACCGTGACACTGGACGATTTTGAACTGGCAGATGCTATTTTTGTCTTTGGCCAAAACCCCGGCACTAACCATCCTAGGATGCTAGAGACATTGCGTCAGGCCTCCCTGCGCGGCGCTACAGTGGTCAGTTTTAATAACCTGCGCGAGCGCGGCCTGGAGCGCTTTACCAACCCGCAAAGTCCGGTTGAAATGTTAACCAATGGTCACACCGAAATATCGAAACACTATTACACGCCTAAACTAGGTGGGGATATGGCGCTGGTTCGCGGCATAGTTAAAGCGCTACTAGCGTTAGATAAAGCATCTAAAAGTACCGGCAAACGCAGCCTGTTAGATGAGCCTTTTCTGTCACAGCATACCTCTGGATTAGAGGATTATCTGGCTTTAGTCGAATCCAGCGATTGGCAGCAGTTGGAGGAGCAGTCCGGTATTAGCAAGAGTGATATGCAGAAGATCGCGCAAATTTACGCCAGCTCGGAACGGGTTATCTGCAGTTGGGCGATGGGTTTGACTCAGCACAAACATTCAGTCATCACGCTACAGGAAATACTCAATCTATTACTGCTACGCGGCAATATAGGTAAACCCGGCGCCGGGGCCTGCCCGGTGCGGGGCCACTCAAATGTGCAGGGCGATCGCACTATGGGTATCGATGAAAAAGCACCGACACTATTGATTGATAATTTAGAGCGGGTATTTGCCACTAAAATGCCCAGGAAAGTGGGCCACAATGCAATTCAAGCAGTTCAGGCAATGCGCGAGGGAAGCAGTAAAGTGTTCATTGGCCTGGGAGGAAACTTTGCCGCGGCAATGGCAGATACAGAAATTACCCGCAGGGCGTTAAGTAATTGTGACTTAGTCGTTAATATCAGTACTAAGCTCAATCGCAGCCACTTAACCCCGGGTAAAAATGCGCTGATTCTTCCCTGTTTGGGACGTACTGAAATAGATCTGACGGAACATGGTGAGCAGCGCATTACGGTAGAAGATTCTATGTGCATGGTTCACAGTTCAGGTGGTGTCTTAGCTCCGGCTGGCAAAGAGCTTAAATCTGAAGTGTCAATTATTGCCAATATAGCAGCTGCAACACTGGCAACTGGCAAGATTGACTGGTTAGAATTAGCCGCTGATTATCAAAAAATTCGCACCTTGATCGAGCAATGTATCCCAGGTTTTCATGATTTCAAAAACCGTATCGAGCAACCCGGAGGCTTCTATTTAGGCAATAGTGCAGCCCAGCGTATCTGGATGACAGATAACCACCTGGCCAACATCAAAAGTAACTTGTTGCCGCAGCAGCTGATTGCGCAACAGATAACCGAGACAAGACACAAAAAAAAGGGAGCGAGCCGGGACAGCAGAGCAACTGAGCGTGCAGAGAATGAGATCTTTACCTTGCAAACCTTGCGTTCGCACGATCAGTACAATACAACTATTTATGGGTTTAACGATCGCTATCGCGGCGTAAAAGGACTGCGAAAAGTAATATTTATGCATCGGCAAGACATGCAAAACTTGCGGTTGGATGATGAGAGTGAAGTGACTATCACTTCCCACTGGTTGGATGGAACTGAGCGTTGCGTAAATGGTTTCAAAGCAGTAGCTTACGATATCCCCAGAGGCAACATGGCCGCCTATTATCCTGAGACCAACCCGCTGGTGCCGCTGGAAAGCTACGGTGATCGAAGCTTCACCCCAACTTCTAAGGCGATTGCGGTCAGTATAAAAAAAGAACATTGCAGTACTATGATCAAGCTTGGCAATTAAGCAATATAGACATCACTGTCACTGTTTAACAACGCAGCGCTTACTTGGCCCTACAGGGAACTGTAGGGCTTTACAGTTGAAACTGCTGCCTTGTTTTGCCAGCACTGTCGTTAACTGCTATGCTCAGCGAAATTTTCGCTAATCTCGTACCTTGCTAATTTAAAGAGAGTGCACATGGCGTATTGGTTGTTAAAATCTGAGCCCTCCGATTATTCAATTGACGATCTGCAAAGAGACGGAATCACCCCTTGGGATGGTATTCGCAATTTTCAGGCGCGTAATTTCATTCGCGATCAGCTGACAATTGGCGACCAAGTGTATATCTACCATTCTAGCTGTAAGCAAGTGGGTATTGCCGGTGTTGGCGAAGTGGCAAGTGCGGCCTATGCAGATCCTGCACAATTCAATGAATCCAGCAAATACTTTGATGACAAAGCAGACCCAGACGACCCTAAGTGGTTTGTGGTGGATATAAAATT
>MABF01000112.1 GCA_002163025.1 'Osedax' symbiont bacterium Rs2_46_30_T18 | reverse complement strand
CTGCGTAACTACTTGCTCTCTATGTTGGCCTACCATGTCGCTATTTTTATAGGTTACTTGTCGGTCTGGTTTGGTGTTAGCCGCTATAGCATTGCACATTTCAGTTATCTTTTATTGTTGATCTACATCATCAGCACAAGTATTACCTATTTTCACTTAAAACCCGCCCAGGTTAGCAGGGCATATTCAAATAAAATGACGTCATTCCAAGCCGTTAACTGGTTCCTGATATTTGCTCTGTGGAGCTTTTTAATGGCTGATATGCGTGCTACTACATTGGTCTGTGCGATGATGGCGATGTCATTTTTATTTGCTAATTCTAGCTTTAGTTATTCACTGCTTTTAAGTTTCCTGGTCGCAAGTTTGTACTTGTTGATCGGATACATAGGTGGGCATTACTTTTCACACCCCTGGAGCATAAGCGCAGATATTATCAATGCTGTTGCCTTTTTCTTAAGCGCTGTGTTGATTGGCTATATGGTACACAGGGCGACTGTGTTGCTACGCCAGCAAGCGTATAATGACTTTCTAACCAAACTGTTGAATCGACGGGCCATGAGTAACTTTATTGAGGTTGAATTTCAACGCAGTCTGAGGTTCAATGCCCCCGCGACGCTAGTCATGATGGATTTGGACAACTTTAAGGACATCAATGATCGCTTTGGCCACGGTGGTGGTGACGCTGTGCTAGTGCATGTAGCCAATCAATTGAAACTGCACTTAAGAGGCACTGATCACTTGGCGCGCTGGGGAGGGGAGGAGTTTCTGGCGCTGCTGATAGGTGTCTCGCCCGAGCAGGCAAAATTTGTTGTCGAGCGGGCTTTGGTACAGCTAAAGAAAAAGCCGCTAGATTATAAAGACGGCAGTATCCAAATTTCTTTTAGTGCCGGGATCAGCTCTCTGAATCAATTTGACAGCGCTGAGGCGGCGATTCAAGAGGCGGACAGGATGTTATACGTGGCCAAAAATGCGGGGAAAAGTCGGGTTATGTGTACCAGCAACCAAGTTTTGAGCGCTAATCAAGCATAACTATCTGTGACATTCATACATTTTTTGCAAGGTAAAACCAGTCAATGAAAAATAGAAATTCCCCCGTCAGCTCTTCTGAAAACATCAATACAAAGCGCAAACAAAAAAACTCTAAACTGGCTGTTATCGGTATCTTGCTGTTGGTTGTGTTTACCTTCGGTCAGTACCTTGCAATGTATTTGCCGGCTTTTAATGGTGTCCAGCCACAGTTGTTTTTTCTATTTATATCAATGCTTTGGACTGCATTGCTAGGGTTGTTTGGCGCTAGATTCGTGGGCCGTAAAAAGAGATATGCTTTTATTGCTGGTCTGATAATTGGCGGGGCAGCCTTTGCCGGGGCGCTATTACTTGGTGATCTCAGATCTGACAAAAACACTGGGCCCTGGTCACAGTCTCAGTTGCAGCAAAGTTTCATGCAAGGGCTCTCGAAAAACCAATGCCTGCTCAAAAGTAGCAGTTTCTTAAAACGCTGTGACTCTGCTGCCTGCCTGAAAACTATGAGTGCAGTTACGACGGACTGCATTAGCGTTGCCAGCGGCCCCAGTCCAGAGTTCTGTCTTAGTTTGGCAGCCGAGCAGCAGTTAGTTTGCGGCCTAACAGAAACCGACAACACTGCTGATAACAACAAAGGGAATAGCCTTTGTCTGTTGCAGCAAAAGTTGCACAGCCGTTTCTGTCGATAAGCAGATTATAGGAAATTTCTGATAATCTGATTTTAGTCTGTAGTGTAGTTTGCTAAGATTGCGGAAAATAATAAATGCTACAAGTGTAACTTATGGCAAATAACAGGTAGTTTTCCCATGTCCAGTGCAGAAAAAATAATCATAGCGGACGACCATCCACTGTTCAGACAAGCTTTAGCTATTATGCTGCAATCCCATTTTAGTGGTGCAGAGCTCCTAGAAGCGCAGAGTATTCCCGATTTAGAGCAGCTGTTACTGTCTGATCCGGTAGATTTATTGTTACTGGATTTGGACATACCCGGAGCCCAAGGGTTTAATACTCTGATTAACATCAGAGCCCAATACCCGCAAATGGGTGTGGTGGTGATTTCTGGAATAGAAGATCCAGATACCATCAATAAGGCGATGCAGCACGGGGCTGCTGGTTTTATTCCTAAATCCACACCAGTCAGTGACATGGTACTTGCTATCACAGATGTGTTTAATGGCAATTTATGGACGCCAACACAGAAGTCTAATCAGGCAGGGGAGATGGCGACTGATGAGCGGCTGGAATCTCTGACTCCACAGCAGCATAAAATTCTGCTGATGTTCGCAAATGGCTTGCTGAATAAGCAAATTGCCTTCGATTTAGGGCTGGCCGAGTCTACGATAAAGAGCCATGCAAGTACTATCTTCTTGAAACTTGGGGTGAAAAACAGAACTCAGGCGGTGATTTTATTAAATGAAATCATCCAGGCGCAAACCTGCTTCGGCCCCTCTGCTGTTAACTAAGCCACAATATTCCGCAAACTGTTGCAGCAGTAGCAGTCACGATATCGGGATAACTGTATCGGCTGTGTGATGGCGAGTTTAAGCCCATGCAAAGTTACTCGTCCATATGCCAGCTGAGTGGCACTTGAGCTATTACCTGAATTCCTGGTGGGCATAATTCTTCTCCAGGTTTTTTGCCAGCAGTGAACTCATCAATGCTCGCAGTGCAATAGGTTTCACAATCTTACGCAAATAGCCAATCTCCGCTTGCTGGGCTCGAATTTGTACTTCCTCATCGGTGGTTGCAGTAATTAATATTGCCGCAAGGGGGTAGCCTCGCAGTTGCTGCAAGCGGGTAATCAAGGCGATGCCATCGGCTGAATAGTCTCTGCCTGAATCAACACTAAAGCTATTATCTGCGCTGGCATAGCCTGGCTTTAATGAAGGCTCTTGCAGTTGATAATCTACCAGAACAATGTCAAATTGGTTCTCTTGTTCTGCGAAAATGGCCAGCGCCTGCTGTGCACTTTGTGCAGTGTATACATCACATTTCCAGGCGCACAATAAATCTTTCATCCCGGCTAAAATGGCTGGCTCATTGTCTATGCACAATACTTTCACACCCTGTAACGTGCGCAGACTCGGTGTGGTCGGTTGTATCTGAGTAACGGGACTGCGCTCTATGGGCACACTAATGCTGAACAGGCAGCCTTTGCTTAACTGTGATTTAAGGTCTATGGAATGATCCAGCAGTGCCGCCAGACTCTGCGCAATATTCAGCCCCAGACCCAGCCCTTTAGGGCCTGTTACCTGCACCGTAGATAGTTGAGTAAATTGCTCGAATACCGCCTGTTGTTTGTCTTTTGGAATGCCCGGGCCGTTGTCGAGAACCTGAATCGATAAAAACTCACCCTGGCGCCGACAGCCCAAAAGTACTTTGCCGCCGCCGGCGTATCTAAAGGCATTGCTAAGGAAATTCTGCACAACTCTAGTCAATAAAGTCAAATCGCTTTTGATAGACAGCTGACTGCTTATAAATCTGAAATCTATATCGAATTGCTCGGTGAGGCCGCTAAATTCAGCCGCGAGCAAAGTAAATAGCTGGGTTACGGGTAGCGCTTGTATCTGTGGGGTAATGTTGCCACTTTCGATTCGGGCTATTTCATTTAAATCTAGCAGCAGGTTATTGGCTATCTCCAGAGAAGTGTCTATCTGCTGGATTTGCTCCCGCTCTTGTTCCGATACCTTAGGGCTTAAGCTGATCGCCGATGAAAACAACCTCGCAGCAGACAGTGGCTGCAACAAGTCATGGCTGCAGGCCTTTAAATATTGGCTCTTTTTGAAGTGTGCCTGCTCCGCCTTCTCTCTGGCCAATGCCAGCTCGCTGTTGGCCTGTTCTAGCTCTCTGTTTGCCTGCTCAAGTTCAGTCGTGCGAGCCAGTACTCGGCCCTCCAAGTCATAGTTCTCTTCCTGCAGGAACCTTTCCGCTTGACGGTAGGCGGTAATATCGGAAAATATCATCACAAAACCGCCGCCTGGAATCGGGTTGCCCTCAGTGTGAATTGTCAGGCCGTTGTCTAGTTTGCGCTCTGAGCTGTGCCTGCTGCCCTGACGGAAAAACTCGAGCCTTTTTTGTACTTGCTGGTTAAGACAGTCCGCGTATTCGGGTCTTTGACTTAAGTTGTAATGGATCAATTGGCTGATCGGGCTGCCTATGTATATGAACTCATCAGGGAAGTTGAAAATATCCAGATAGCGTTGATTCCAAGCCACCAGCTGCAACTCACTGTCAATCACAGAAATGCCCTCACTGACATTTTCAATGACGCTTTGCAGTACCGTTCTTGAGAACTCCAGCTGTTGGTTGGAGTTGTCTTCTGCTAGCTGGGCTACTTGATCAAAGGCCATTTCATTGCCGCCGGTGGCGAAGGAAGTCACCAGCTTTGCCGAGGCCGAGCCCAGCACGGCCGCCAGGATCGTTTCGGCGTGGAAAATAAGTGCCTCATCGTACTCTTTAGCTTTCATTAAACTGTTTTTATTGGCAAAGAGTTTAAATGAGTGGGCGGCTTTATCGGTACCGATAAAGCGCGCCACTAAAAATTCTAATTCATGAATATCTACCTTAGGCTGTCTGGGCAGACTCCACTGAGCCGCCTTGCGCTGGGGGTAAAAAAACTTGCTCTGCATTTGCTCACGCAAGCTTTGGCGAGTGGCCAGTGACACCACAAACATCACTACGATATTGACAAATAGCCCAATCAGAGTGATGACGGTAGTCCCGGGCAACTCAGAGTTGTGCAACGGGTGGGTATACAGACCCAATTGCGGTAGAAAATTAAACAGTGTCCAGATGATAAAGCCGCTGCTGATACCGCACAGAACCCCAGTAAGAGTCGCTCTGCGCCAGAAAAAAGCGGCTCCCAGCGCCGGGCCTATCTGGGCGATCGCGCCAAAGGCTACTTCCCCTAGTGACGATAGAGTGTCGGGCGGGGACAACAGCAACATGCCTAAGCTAAGGGCGATGACTAACAGCACCAGGGCTTTACGAATCAGTAATAACTGTGCCTGAAAGTGGCGAAAATCATGGTGTTGGCGGCGAGAGTATTTAAACATCATCGGAAAGACAATTTCGTTACTGAGCATGGTGCTCAGCGCAATGGTCGATACTATTACCATAGAACTGGCCGCGGAAACTGCCCCCAAAAAAGCGAACAGCGATAACCAGAGCTGGCCGTTATAGGCCGGTAAAAACAATACGTAGGCATCCGCTGGCATCGAATTACCGTAGTTGAGATATCCCGCCAGGCCTATGGGGCCGGCAAAAAAGGCAAAAATTAATATATACAGAGGTATTAACCAGCGCGACAGCGCGGAAAATCTTGATTCTTTGATTTCTACAAACATTACCTGGAATTGGCGCGGCAGGCACAGGAAAGCTGAAGTGACTATGATCAGCATACCAAACATGCCGATTAAACTAGAACTGCTAAGCTGCTGCTCTATGTCAATGTAATCCCAGGATAAATTGACGATCTCCAGCGGCGATTCATAGATATAAAAAGATACAAACATACCCACCAGTAGAAAGGCGATAAGTTTGACCAGAGATTCGAAGGCAATGGCGATCATTACGCCTGGGTGACGCTCACTGATATCTATAGTGCGTACCCCAAAGATTATAGTGAAGCCTGCAAGTATGATGCTGACAATTAACCCCAATTGCCATACCGGAAGATCTTGATTTTCCTGAAGAATTTTATACGAGAAGACAATCGCTTTAAGCTGCAGGGCGATGTAGGGCATAGTGCCTATCAATGCGACTAAAGTGATGATAATCGCCAGTTTCTGGGACTTTCCAAAGCGCGCCGATAACAAATCGGCAATCGAGGTTATCTTCAGCTCCAGGCTG
Source organism: 'Osedax' symbiont bacterium Rs2_46_30_T18 (assembly GCA_002163025.1). Lineage (GTDB taxonomy): Bacteria > Pseudomonadota > Gammaproteobacteria > Pseudomonadales > Balneatricaceae > Rs1. Next base: position 3,602 of record MABF01000112.1, on the reverse strand, counting down.
GTTTTAATAATCCGCTGGATGAAAGGCCAGGCGAAAACAAACAGTAATATAGGTGCCAGATAAATAGAGAAGTAAGTGAATGAGCTATTGGCCGCCTGAGCCGCAGTACCGAGAAATCCCCAGGAGGTACAGTACACCCCCAGCGACAGCGCATAGATAATAGTATGTTGCGAAGCCGCTAGTTTATGCCTGTATTTACCCCCTAAATAAGCCATTAAAAACAATAAACTTATGTAGCCTACGCTGACACTTACCAGTAACCAATTTGAAAACATAATACTCTCGAAAGACCGCAATACAGCGCCTGAAAACGCTTTTGCTTTTTATAATTTGGCTTTAATTTAGCACATATCTATTTGTAATGAAGGTCTTTATCTCTGCGCGAAGGATCTTAGATCCAAGGACTAGTACTAAAGGACTAATTACTTAGCGCTAACCCAGAGGTGCTAATCCCTATTTCCGATTGCGGCAAAAGCTGACTGATTTATGATGATTGTAGATTGCAGCTTGTCAGTCATGTTGAGCAACCTAGTTGCCAGTGGCTAGGCCAGTATGCGGTTGAGGATAAGATATCCGGTAGCTACCTCATAGCTACTCTTTTTGACAGGGGGTTGAGTCATATTAGTGATGGCTGTTGAACTCCCTGTTTTTTTTATGCTGTGCGGTTGGTCAACGACCTTAGTATTAACTGATTATTAGGAGTGTGAGTATGACTGAGTCAATACTCAAAATAGAGCAAATTTCACTGGCCTTTGGCGGTGTTAAAGCGCTCAGTGATGTGAGTTTTGAAGTTGCAAAAGGGTCAGTCTTTTCCATTATTGGCCCCAACGGTGCCGGTAAAACTTCTATGCTGAACTGTATATCCGGTCGCTATCAACCGAACAGCGGTAAGATCAGTTTCCAGGGCAATAACATCACCGACTTAGCACCCAACGACAGAGCCGATTTAGGCATGGGCCGCACCTTTCAAAATTTAGCACTGTTCGGTCACTTATCAGTGTTAGATAACATCATGGTCGGGCGCCATCATCTGCTGAAAAACAATTGGCTCACCGGCCCCTTATACTGGGCATCCAATGCTCAAACTGAAGAGCTGGAACACCGCCGCAAAGTGGAAGAAGTGATCGATTTTCTGGAGATATCGCATATTCGCAAGTCTGTTGCCGGTACTCTGTCCTATGGCTTACGCAAGAGAGTAGAGCTGGCCAGGGCGATGGCACTAAATCCAAAACTGATATTGCTGGATGAGCCTATGGCGGGCATGAACCTCGAAGAGAAAGAGGACATGGCCCGTTATGTTTTGGATTTAAATGAAGAATTTGATATCACGGTAGTGATGATTGAGCACGATATGGGGGTGGTGATGGATATCTCCCACGAGGTGATGGTACTGGATTTTGGTAAAAAACTGATTTGCGGGCTGCCGGACGAAGTGATGGCCGACCCCCATGTCAAACGTGCCTATTTAGGAATTGAAGATGAAGACATTGCGGAGGCCAGCTAATGAATGCGGCAACAAATTTCGAGATGGGAGAGTTTGATACTTTTCCAAAAATACTGCGGCACAACGCCAAAAATTGGCCCAATGCTATCGCCATGCGAGAAAAAGAGTTTGGTATCTGGAGCGAGTTTAGCTGGAGAGATTATCAAAACCGCGTCAAATGGCTGTCTCTGGCGCTGCTCAAGATGGGTGTTAATGCTAAAGATGCGATTGCCTTATTGGGTGACAACCGCCCCGAGTGGGTGTGGGGCGAGATAGCCGCACATGCGATGCAGTGTTACTCCATCGGCATCTTTCAAGATTCACTGCATGAAGAAGTGGTGTATTTACTGAATAAAAGCAAAGCCACAGTAGTGATCGCAGAAGACGAAGAGCAGTGCGATAAATTAATGGAACTGGGTGATCAGATCCCGCAGGTAAAAATCATTGTCTACTGCGACCCCAGAGGTATGCGTAAATATGACGACCCCCGACTGATCAGCATTGAAGAAATCTACACAGCGGGACGGGAGATAGATTGCTTGTCTCCTGAGCTTTACGACACTTATGTAGATGCCACAAAAGCAGCCGATACGGCTATTTACTGCACCACTTCAGGCACTACTTCAAAACCAAAAATTGTCCTGTTAGCGGGCGGTAGTTTTGTTAAACACTGCAGTTCATATTTGCGTGCCGACCCTCGGGACCCTGGCGACAACTATGTATCAGTGTTGCCTTTGCCCTGGATTATGGAGCAAGTATACGCAATCGGCCAAGCGCTGATCGCCAGACAGATAGTCAACTTTGTCGAAGAGCAAGAGACAATGATGGCTGATTTGCGAGAAATAGGCCCCAGCTTTGTGCTGTTAGCTCCCAGAGTGTGGGAGGGGATTCTGGCCGATGTTAAAGCGCGAATGATGGATTCGACACCGCTAAAACAAAAGTTGTTCAATTTTGCGCTGGCGCATGCCGAGCAAGCGCAGCAGTTAGGCCGCAAATCCTGGTTGGCGGAAATACTGTTAATGAAAGCGCTGCGCGATCGTCTGGGCTTTACCTTCTTAAAGTCTGCCGCTACTGGTGGCGCGGCACTGGGCCCCGATACTTTTCGGTTCTTTCAAACGATAGGTGTTCCGCTGCGCCAGTTGTACGGCCAAACGGAGCTCTGTGGCGCCTACACGGTACACGCTGAAGATGATATTGACTACGACAGTGTCGGGGTCAGCTTTGACAGCGCCCAAGTTCAGGTCATTAATACTGACAGTGAGGGTGTAGGCGAAGTCATCGCAAAAACAGTGGGGATGTTCAGTGGCTATTTAGACAATCAACAAGCTTACGATGAAGATGTGAAGAAGGGCTGGATGCATACCGGGGATGCAGGCTACTTTAAAGAATCCGGTCACTTAGTGATTATTGACCGAATTAAAGATTTAGCAAAGACCAGTAATGGTCTCCAGTATTCACCGCAATACATTGAAAACAAACTTAAATTCTCATCTTTTATCGGCGAGGCAGTGATTCTTGGCAAAGATAAACCTTTCCTAAGCGCGATAATTTGCCTGCGATTTTCTATTGTTTCCAAATGGGCTGAACAGCAGGGCTTAGCGTTTACCAATTATACAAATTTGGCCGCTCAGCCCGAGGTTTACGCCAAGCTGGCAGCTGAAGTCGCCAGTGTTAACGAAACGTTACCGCAGGCGCAGAAAATTCATAAATTTGTACTCTTGTACAAAGAGTTAGATGCCGATGATGGGGAACTTACCCGCACCCGCAAGGTGCGTCGCTCGGTGATTGCCGACAAATATGCAGGAATTATCGACGCAATTTATGATCACCGCGAAGTAGTGGAAATAGACACGGTAATTACCTTCCAGGATGGCAGCAACTCCAGAATTCAAACCCAGCTTAAGGTCGAGACACTGATTGAGGCAGGTGACACTGCTGAGCAGTCACAAACACTTCACAGGAGAGCATCATGAACTTTGAATTATTGACCCAGCTAATCGTCAACGGCTTAATCGTGGGGCTGTTGTACGGGGTGATCGGCATGTGCTTTGTACTGGTTTACAAATCCACCAAGATAGTCAACTTTGCCCAGGGCGAGTTTCTGTTAATCGGCGCCTGG
>MABF01000091.1 GCA_002163025.1 'Osedax' symbiont bacterium Rs2_46_30_T18 | reverse complement strand
TTATTATACGATTTGATTGTATTTCCTTTTGTTTATGATATTGGTGGGCTGAATGAAAAAATTGAATTCACCTCATCCTTATATTATTTCCATGTTAATAGTTTTGAGAATTATGTTGTAATATTTTCTTCTGTTATTTATTTTTATTTATCAGTTTTAAAATTGATTGAATATAAAATTGTTATGAATGTGTTGAAATTCGATAATACCCATCCCGTTTTTTCCTGGATAAGAAATATATTTATTTGGGTGTTTTTTTTAATTATATTTAATTTGTATAATGTACTGCTTGAACCTTTTGGTCGGTACAACTCTATTGATGTTCCTCGTTGGCATATGTTTTATATGTATGTAGCTGCCTTTATATATTACTTAGGATTTATGGGTTATAGGCTGACTAATTCGAATTTTAGTAGTTCCAAGGCTTCCCTAGAGTCTATAAACAAAAAAGTTAAAGCTCTAGACATGAATAGAATAAAGATACAGCTGACTGAAAAGCTAGAAATAGATAAAATCTATTTAAACCCGACCTTGTCGATAGCAGAGTTTGCTGTAGAGTTAAGTGTCAGTTCTGAAAATTTGTCCTTCGTGATTAACCATGAGTTTAACGTAAGTTTCAGAGACTTGATCAATTCTTATCGGATCAACGAGGCAAAATTGAAATTGCAACAGATGCAAATATCTAAACAATCTATTCTTGCTGTATCACTGGACTCTGGTTTTAACTCTCAGGCCAGTTTCTATCGCGCTTTCAAAAAATTTGAAGGGATTACACCTAAACAATACCTTTCCAATTACAGGTGATGAACAGACCGGCTGATTGGCATGTAGACATCCATTGCTATGGCTTGGTGCCACCGGCGACTCCGTGCCTGCTTGATTACCTACGCTTGCCATATAACTTGACTAAGTTGGCCGCTATTTGCCTCAGTTTGCAGTCACTACTTTGGTTATGATTACCCTGTCACTGTGTTTTACTATCCGTATCAATTGCTTGCGCCGGTAATTCAACAGCCGCTCAATCCGATAAAAATATTCCTCGATTTAAAGGGAAATAATGCATTTTTGTGCCCATTATTTTGTTAAAATGCCACCGCCTAATGAGTGTCCATCGGTAAGCCTTCAATGTACGTCAATTCTACTATTCCCAGTTGTTATAGCAGTGTTACATATAATTAATATTAGGCCCGTTTAAGTTCTTGATTCTGGTCAATGTATATGTTGCTAGCTGGATAGTTATCCTGAGAAAGTCCAATGAATTCTCATGTACTGTTTTTTTTGCTATGACGGCCTTAAATTTCTCTGGCAGATACAGCAGCGCCAAAAGAGTTCATTGATCTTTCGGTGTACGCGCATGTTAACTCGTAACCAGCGGTAAATTGCTTGTCGATTATATGCCTCAGATGTCTTTGGAGTATTTGCTAGGTTTCAGCAGCTTAATGTCTGCTTTACCTGAACCTGACAGGCTCTAAACCGGTCCTTTTTGCTGCAGAGCTGGATCTTGTTTCTGGCACTGTTATCTAGGGATATCGCTAGCAGATCAATTGCCTTGTTGCGGCACTGATTACTTGCAAAAACAGCTCTATCTTCATATAGTGTAATATAGTGGGTAAAAGTGGGATAAAGTGGGTTTTTTTGTGGAATCAATACAATTATGGCGAGATTAATCGAATGTTTCGCGGCGTAAATCCAATTAATATGGATGCTAAAGGCAGGATGGCCATTCCCTCTCGGTACAGAGAGCAGTTGAGTGTGCATTGTGCCGGGCAAATGGTTGCGACAATTGATACTGAATCCCGCTGTTTATTGCTATACCCATTACATGAATGGGAAGTTATTCAACAAAAAATTGAGGCGTTGCCTAGCTTTGATCCCAGTGCGCGTAGAATACAGCGGCTGTTAATAGGTCATGCTACTGATGTTGAATTGGACGCCAATGGACGCCTGCTGCTCAGTGCTGTGCTTAGAGATTACGCTCAGCTTGGAAAGAAGGTCATATTGCTGGGGCAAGGTAAAAAGTTTGAAATTTGGAGTGAAGAGATGTGGAATCAGACCAGAGATGAATATTTGCAGTTGTCTGATCCGGGGACTGCATTACCTGTGGATTTGCAGTCACTGTCACTCTAAGTGTGTTTAAAATTGTAGGGCGTTTTAGTATAGAGGACAGCAACTATCGGTTGCTGTTTTAGCTAGATGAATTAATTCACACTGACGCCTGTTGCGCTCAGTGTTAAAGGTGAAACAAAGTGGAAAATGATAACTTTGAACATGTAACTGTATTGTTACAAGAGGCAGTTGATGCATTAGTGACTGATGCTTCAGGGTTTTATGTGGACGGTACATTTGGTCGTGGCGGTCACAGCAGTAAAATATTAGACGCACTGGCTGACGACGGTAAGCTGTTGGCCATAGATAAAGATCTTGAGGCTATCAGCTTTGCAAAGCAGAAGTTTTCTGCAGATGATAGGTTTTCTATCAGTCACGGCTCCTTCTCCCGCGTTGAAGAGTTTGCCACAGAGCAGTCAGACGGAAAAGTTACCGGGATACTGCTTGATCTTGGGGTGAGCTCTCCGCAATTGGATGATCCGATGCGCGGTTTTAGCTTTCAACACGATGGTCCACTGGATATGCGTATGGACACCACTTGTGGTGAAAGTGCTGCGCAGTGGATTGCCAGAGCGACTGAGAAAGAAATTGCCGATGTTATTTTTACCTACGGAGAAGATAAATTTGGCAGGCGCATGGCGCGAGCGATAGTGGCTGAACGTGAAAAAAATGCCATAGAAACTACTGCGCATCTGGCGCAAGTGGTTAAAGATGCCAACCCCGCATGGGAGAAAGGTAAACACCCGGCGACCCGGGCTTTTCAGGCGATTCGTATTCAAGTCAATCAGGAGCTTAGTGATCTGGAAAAGTGCCTGGATGGCGCTCTGGAAGCGCTGGAAGTGGGTGGGCGACTGGTTGTTATTAGCTTTCACTCGCTGGAAGATCGCATTGTTAAACGCTTTATCCGAAAACACGTTAAAGGTGATGATCATTTGCCTCAGGGGATTCCCTACACTAACGACATGCTGCGTTGTCGGTTAAAAGATATCAGTAAAAAGGTTAAAGCCAGTTCCGGTGAAGTTAACCAAAACCCGCGTGCCCGCAGTGCGGTCATGAGAGTCTCTGAAAAAATAGCATGAGCAAATCCAGCGGCGGTTCAGACAAGACTCAACAGCAAGTTCAGCAGAACTTGAATTTGTTGACGTCCAATGAAATTGGCCGTCCGCTGCTGGTTGTTTTAGTGTTGCTGATAGCCATGTTGCTCAGTGCCATCTCTATCATTTATCAGTCTTATGAATACCGAAACTTATTTAATACCCAACAACAACTGGTCGGCCAATGGGATGAACTACAAGTTGAGTGGGGGCAGTTGCTGTTGGAGCAAAGTGCTCTGGGCGCCAATAGCAGGGTAGAAAAATTAGCCAAAAACAACCTGGCGATGCACGTTCCACTCTCAGAAAATGTAGAGATGGTCACCTATGAGTAAAATCGCTGCGGTGCAAAAACAGTCTCGAGTCTGGCGGTTATGGCTAGTCTGTCTGATGCTGGCCGCTATCTCTATCGCTATCGTTGTGAAATTGGTGTCGCTGTATACCTATGATCGTGAGTTCCTGCAATCTCAGGGTGATAAAAGAAACTTAAGGACTATGATGATCCCCGCACACCGGGGTTTGATCACTGATAGAAATGGAGAGGCGCTAGCAGTCAGTGCGCCGGTTGCGGCGGTATGGGTTAACCCCAAAAAAATAGATATTACAGATCCTAAGCTAAAGCAATTATCGAGAATTTTAGGTAAAAAATCTAACGCTGTCATTACCCGCATCAATACAAACTTGCAGCGTCAGTTTGTGTATTTAAAAAGACAAATTTCACCCACCTTAGCTGCAAAAGTGCAGGCGCTGAATATCAAGGGTGTCAATGTCGATCGCGAATACAAACGCTACTACCCGGCGGGCGAAGTGGCAACACATCTGGTCGGGTTTACTGGCATTGACGGTGCTGGGCAAGAGGGAATAGAGCTTGCCTATGATAGTGCACTGCAAGGCGATACAGGTAAAAAATTAGTGATGCAGGACCGTCTTGGTCGAGTGGTTAAACACATTAAGCTGATCGAGCAAGCCCAGTCGGGGCAAAATGTGGAGTTAAGCATAGATCTGAGATTGCAGTACTTAGCGTATAAAGAGCTCAAGTCAGCGGTGAAGTCTCACCGTGCGGACTCGGCTTCAGTGGTGGTTTTGGATATTAAAACCGGTGAGGTACTGGCGATGGTTAACCAGCCATCTTACAACCCCAACGACCGCAGTGTGTTAACCGGTGAGCAGCTGCGCAACAGAGCGCTTACCGATGTATTTGAACCGGGCTCTACTGTCAAGCCTTTTACCGTTACCGCAGCTTTGATGAGTGGTAAATACAACCGCGATTCAGTGGTGGACACAGCACCTGGCTATTTTTTTGTCAAAAGCAAAAAAATTAAAGATTTTAGGAATTATGGCGATTTGTCACTAACCCGCATTATTACTAAGTCCAGTAATGTAGGGGTAACTAAGCTGGCTCTCTCGCTGGAGCCGGATAGCATGCATAATTTGTTTTCCAATGTAGGTATTGGGCGCGTTCCCAGTACCGGATTCCCCGGGGAGCGCAGTGGCGAACTGCCTTATTATTCAGAGAGAAAAGTGATTGAGCGGGCAGTAATGTCATATGGCTATGGTCTGTCGGTAACCCCCATCCAGTTAGCACAAGCTTATGCTGTGTTAGCCAATAATGGTATCCGTATGCCTGTCAGTTTGTTAAAGCTCAGTGGTCCTGTTAAAGGTACCAGAGTTATCCCCAGTGATATTGCCAGAGATGTCGTCACTATGATGGAAACGACTACTCAGGCGGATAAGGGAGGCACCGGTCGCAAGGCAGCAGTATACGGTTACCGGGTGGCAGGCAAAACAGGCACTGCGCACCAGGCATCTCGCGGTGGTTATGATAGAGATAAATATATTTCGGTGTTCGCCGGAATAACTCCCGCCAGCGATCCCAAGCTTGCGGTTGTAGTCATGGTCAACAACCCTAAGGGACAACAATATTCAGGTGGTGGAGTTGCCGCACCAATCTTTTCCAGAGTCACTGCAGCTGCGTTACGTATGTTAAATATTTCTCCCGATCAATGGCCGGTACAAGAGGTAGAAGAATTGGCGGTGCAAAATGCCCAGTAATAGAAAAATTTATTTAGAAACACTGTTTGCTGAGAATGCAGCAACGCTGCCAAGCAATGGCAATGTTGACTGGCGCGCTATACAAGTGACAGGTATTAAAGAAGACAGCAGATACATAGCCTCTGGTGATGTGTTTGTCGCCCGCGATGGCGAACACTTTAAAGGCACGGATTATATTGGCGCTGCAGTTGCCAATGGCGCTGTGGCTGTACTGGTTAATAAGTCGGCCCAATGGCCTTGTGCTATTGATTTGCATAGTTTACCAGTTCCGGTTATCGCCCTAGATAATTTGTGTGATGAAATCGGTGAGATTGCCGCCCAAGTTTTTAATAATGTGGTGGCGAAGCTGAATATCATTGGTATTACTGGAACGAATGGTAAAACTTCTTGCGCCCACTATATTGCTCAGGCATTAAATAGCTTAAAAGTTAAAACCTATATCATAGGCACCTTAGGCAACGGCGATCCTGCAGCTCTACAAGAGGCGAGCAGGACAACACCGGATGCCTGCGCGCTGCAGCAGATGTTTGCACAGTTTTATCACGCCGGTGCACAGGCGGTAGTGATGGAAGTGAGCTCACATGCGCTAGAGCAGGGGCGGGTTAAAGGTGTCCCCTTTAATGCGGTAGCTTTTACTAATTTAAGTCGCGACCATTTAGATTATCACGGCAGTATGCAGGCGTATGGCGCAGCTAAGAGCAGGCTGTTTACCGAGTTTTTGGTGCCACATCGAATCCTTAACGCGGATGATTCATACAACCGACAATTATTAGCTCGCCTCGATCAGGTACAACGTGAAAGTACTGTTACTTTCAGTGAAAACCTTAACCAAGAGGCCGACGTTACAGCACTGGATTGCAGTTTACACAATGGGCTGCAGTTCTCTGTGACCCATAGGCAAACCAGTGTTGATATTAATACCCAGTTGCTGGGTAAGTTCAATATAGCCAACCTATTGCTGACCTGTTGTGTACTGTTTCGATTAGGTTATACAGACAGGCAAGTTCAAAGCAGTGTCAGCGCATTGCAGGCGGTGCCCGGGCGGATGCAAAATGTGCTTGAATATCCATCTCAACCAGTTTGCATTGTCGATTACGCACATACGCCGGATGCGTTAGACAAAGCGCTGCAGGCGAGCAGAGTTCACTGCAGTGGTCAGCTAACGGTGGTGTTTGGCTGTGGTGGCGACAGAGACAATGGTAAAAGAGCTGAAATGGCGATTGTGGCGCAGCGTCTTGCTGACTCTGTGATAGTGACCAGTGATAATCCGCGCACTGAAGAGCCGTTGGCGATTATTGATATGATCACGGCAGGATTTACTGACAGCGCACGCTTTAGTGTGATCAGTGATCGCAAGGCGGCGATAATCGCAGCAATCAATAATGCGGTTGTCGGTGATGTGGTATTAGTGGCAGGTAAAGGGCACGAGGATTACCAGGAAATAATGGGCCGCAAAGAGCATTTTTTAGATGCGCAAGTAGTAGCGCTGGCCCTGGCCGAGAAAGAAAATAATGGCTCCTCGCCAGAGATTTTAGGAACAAGCTTATGAGTTATTTAATGCAGCTATCAAAGCTGGCAATTATTACCGCTGGGGAGCTACACGGAGCGGACTATCGCTTTGATTCACTTAGTACCGATACCCGTAAAGTACAAACCGGGGATGTGTTTTTAGCCTTGAGTGGGGAGAACTTCGACGGTCATCAATTTTGTCAGCAAGCCGTTGCCGCTGGCGCTGCTGCACTTGTAGTTGAACGACTGATAGACGTTGATGTACCGCAGTTGCTGGTGAAAAATTGTCACCTTGCGCTGGGAATGATTGCAAAATACAACCGCGATCAGTATCGGGGACCGCTGATAGCAGTCACCGGCAGTAATGGTAAAACCACTACCAAAGAGCTGATTGCCTCGATACTCGCTGTTAAAGGTAATACTTTGGCGACGCTGGGTAACTTGAATAATGAGATCGGGGTGCCTTTAACACTGCTGAGATTTAATGGTCAGCAACAGTTCAGTGTGGTGGAAATGGGTGCCAATGCTAAAGGTGAAATAAGATATTGCACTGGGCTGGCGCAGCCGGATGTGGCGATAATTACTAATGCTATGAGTGCGCATCTGGAGGGGTTTGGCAGTTTACAGGGAGTGGTGGAAGCCAAAGGTGAAATTTTCCAGGGGTTAGTTGCCACTGGTAGCGCAGTGCTGAATTTAGATGATAGCAATGTGCATCAATGGATCGCCATGCTGGAAACTGCCCGAATCCCTGCCATTAAGTACCTGACTTTCAGTTTAGAGAATCCCCAAGCCGATGTTTATGCCAGTGACTTACGACAATTAAACACCGGCAACTATAGTTTTCAATTGCATTACCAAGGTGAAAGCGCAACCGTTACGCTGCAGTTATTAGCTGTGCACAATGTGCTCAACGCACTGGCGGCGGCTGCGGCGGTATTTGCCATCGATGGCAGTTTGGCTGAAGTGGTACGTGGGTTGGAGAGTGCCTCGGCTATTGGCGGGCGACTCAAATCCCTTAAGGCTATGAATAATGCCACCCTAATAGATGACAGCTACAACGGCAACCCGGACTCGGTAAAAGCAGGCATCGATTTGCTGGCCCAGTTGCAGGGACAAAAAATCTTAGCCCTGGGTGATATGGGCGAACTGGGGAATGACGAAAAGCAGTTGCATCGCAGCATCGGCACTTATGCGGCGCAACAGGGAATTGATTATTTATTCAGTTGCGGTCCGCTTGGTGAACTCGCAGCTAGAGAATTTGCAGATATCAAAGGCGGTAAAACAACTGCCTTTGCTAATAAAAATGAAATGCTTAAGACACTAAAAACTATGATGAATGCACAGACAAAAATTCTTATTAAAGGCTCTTTAAGTTCGGGTATGAAACAAGTGGTAAATGAATTAACTCAGGGGGGCGTCAGCTGATGTTACTACTACTATCTGATTATTTTTCCAACTACTTTACTGCCATAGGTGTACTTGAATACCTGACTTTGCGGGGGATTCTGGGAGTTATTACCGCTCTTTGCCTGTCTTTATTCCTCGGCCCGATAATGATTCGCTTTCTGAAAAGTAAGCAGATAGGCCAATCTATTCGCGATGATGGTCCGCAATCTCATTTGTCTAAAGCTGGAACACCGACGATGGGCGGTGCTGTTATTTTACTCTCTATTGGCATTAGTACGTTGCTGTGGGCAGATTTGACTTCTCGCTATGTGTGGATAGTGTTGGGCGTGACCTTTATATTCGGTGCCGTAGGTTGGGTTGACGACTGGCGTAAAGTTGTCGAGAAGAACTCTGTGGGACTACCGGGACGCTGGAAATATTTCTGGCAATCAATCGGTGGATTTGGCGCAGCTATTGTGCTCTATGCCACAGCACAGTCCCCCGCAGAAACCCAATTGATAGTGCCATTCTTTAAAGATATTGCGATTGATATGGGGCTGTTTTTCATAGTCTTTACCTATTTCGTGATTGTGGGTACTTCCAATGCGGTAAACCTGACCGACGGTCTGGATGGTTTAGCAATCATGCCGACAGTAATGGTTGCAGCGGGATTAGGTGTATTTGCCTATTTAAGTGGCCATACTGAATTTGCCAGTTACCTGAATATCCCCTATATCCAAGGCTCTGGTGAAATGATTATCTTCTGCGGCGCAATCGTCGGCGCCGGCTTAGGGTTTCTCTGGTTTAATACTTACCCTGCTCAAGTTTTTATGGGCGATGTGGGAGCGCTGTCACTAGGGGCTGCGCTAGGTGTCGTTGCTGTTATCGTACGCCAGGAATTAGTACTGGTAATAATGGGTGGGGTGTTTGTAATGGAGACCATTTCAGTGGTACTACAGGTAGCCTCTTTTAAACTCACCGGGAAACGGATTTTTCGTATGGCGCCTATACATCATCACTTTGAACTAAAGGGCTGGCCTGAACCGCGTATTATTGTGCGTTTTTGGATTATCACCGTGGTGTTAGTACTGATAGGTCTTGCGACCTTAAAGATACGGTAAGCATTGATGAGCCTTATTGCTACTGATCAGTTAAAAGTTGTTATTGGACTCGGAGTTACCGGGGTCTCCTGCGCCCGGTTACTGGCTAAAAACGCTGAAAACTTTATCGTTGTCGATACCAGAGAAAAGCCACCCAAACTTGAACAGTTTAGGCGAGAGTATCCAAACGTTAAAGTGATTCTTGGGCCTTTGGATGCACAGCTGTTAGCCACAGCTAATGAATTGATTTTAAGCCCGGGGATTGCCAAAAATGATCCGGCGATC
>MABF01000027.1 GCA_002163025.1 'Osedax' symbiont bacterium Rs2_46_30_T18 | reverse complement strand
GAGACCACCAGAGACGAGTTGAATGATTACTTGCGCAATGCTGCATTGCACTCTGATCTGCAAAAGCAAATCGGCTACAGTATTTCTCCAGAAGCGGTCTCCACTGACTTTGTCGGATCGCGCTCTGCAGGCACTGTAGATGCACTGGCAACTATCGCCGAAGGCGGCAAGAGCTGTGTTGTCTACATTTGGTACGACAACGAGTTCGGATACAGCTGTCAGGTAATGCGTTTAGCTAAGCGTATGACCAAGCACACTTTAGCAGCTTTCCCAATCGAAGAATAAGTTTGATCCCAGCAGGGTGAGTACTTAGAAAAGCCGTGCAGCTTTGAGCTAGCGCGGCTTTTTTGTGTTCACAGTACAAGCATTATAAACTAGATGTTGAATAATTTGGGATTAGCTGTCAGGTAATGCGTTTAGCTAAACGTATGGCTTAAAGGATGAGGAAGCACACTTTAGCAGCTCTCCCAATCGAAGAATAAGTTTGAGCCCAGCCGGGTGAGTACTTAGAAAAAGCCGTGCAGCTCCTAGCTAGCGCGGCTTTTTTGTGTTCACAGTACAAGCATTATAAACTAGATGTTGAATATACTGGGATCAGCTGTTTGGTAATACGTATAGCTAAACGTATGGCTTAAAGGATGAGGAAGCACACTTTAGCAGCTTTCCCAATCGAAGAAGAAGTTCTAGTCTCTAACCGACGAGTACTTAGAAAAAGCCGCGCAGCTCTTAGCTAGCGCGGCTTTTTTTGGCTGGTCTTTAAGCGCTGTCACGGGCTATTAATTCAACTCCCAAGTCGATACAAGTATTGTTAATAGGTTGTTTTTTGATGCGCTTGACCAGTAGTTGAGCTGCCTTTGATCCCATTTCATAAAGCGGTGTTTTAATGGTAGTTAGTGAAGGGTTAATACAAGCTGAGGCATCTAAGTCGTTAAATCCGGCAATGGCTATTTGTTGCGGGATTTGCAGTTGTCTGCGCTGGCACTCGTAGATAGCACCGTAGGCGATGTCATCATTGTTGCAGAATACCGCGTCTATCTGCGGATGTGCTGTGAGGATATCACCAATCAATTCTCCGCCTAACTTCACTGATGAAGGAGCTTGGGTGGTGAGTATGTAGTTGCTGGCATCTAAACCGGCGTTTTTTAACGCACTTAAGAAGCCGTTCATTCTGCGCTGAGATCTGAAATCCATCTGCGCGCCAATAAAGCCAATATGTTGATAATTTTTGGCCACTAAATACTCCCCCATTAATTTACCGGCGCCAAAGTGCGAGATCCCGACGTTCATATCAAGAGGCTCAATGTAGCCTGTTTCCATTATTTGCACGATCGGGATAGCGGCGTTGAGTAATAATTTCTTACTGTTATCGGATAGGTCTAAACCGGTAATGATGATGCCATCGGGGTGTTGGGTTAAAAGTTTAGCAATTAAACTCTCTTGTTTCTGTGTTGAATAGTAAGTGTTGGCAAATAATACGTCTAGATCGGCAGGAGTACAGACATCGTAAATTCCTTTTATCACATTACTAAACACAGTATTAGAGATTGAGGGGATAACCACCGCGATAGTATTTGTGCTGTTGGTCGCCAGGGATTTTGCGGCGCGATTGGGAATATAGCCAAGCTCGGCCACTGCCTTCTCTATTTTGATGCGCACTTTCTCTGACACTTTTTCTGGGTTGTTTAGCGCTCTGGAGACAGTGATAGCACTGATATTGAGTAGCTTAGCGATATCATCTAAAGTCACTCGGCC
>MABF01000002.1 GCA_002163025.1 'Osedax' symbiont bacterium Rs2_46_30_T18 | reverse complement strand
ACATAAATAACTATCGGCTGTCAGAAAAAAATTAAAACAACAGTTTGGTAAAAACAGGCGAACAGCAGTGGTGTTTATAGTTAACAGTGGCGTATAATGCAGAGTTTTTTACGGCCGGTGACTGCTGGTCGAATTATCATTTTAACTTAATTTAAATAACAGGAATTAAATCATGGCAATTGAGCGCACGCTTTCAATTATCAAACCAGACGCAGTAGCAAAAAATGTTATCGGTCAAATCGTATCGCGTTTCGAGAAAGCGGATCTTAAAGTTGTTGAGCTGTCACTAAGAAGCTTAAGCAAAGCTGATGCTGAAGGTTTTTATGCAGAGCACAGTGAACGTCCTTTCTTTGCAGATCTTGTATCTTTCATGACATCAGGTCCTGTTGTTGTACAGGTACTTGAAGGCGAAAACGCAGTACTAACTAACCGTGACCTTATGGGTGCTACTAACCCTAAAGAAGCGGCGGCTGGAACTATTCGCAGTGACTTCGCAGAATCAATCGATGCGAATGCTGTACACGGGTCTGATTCTGTAGAATCGGCAACTCGTGAAATTGCTTACTTTTTTTCTAAGTAAGTAATATGGCACGGGGTTTCGGCTCCGTGCTCAATTAATTTAAGAGATATAGAACAAATGACAGATACATCAAAAACTAACCTACTGGGTATGACCCCGGCTCAATTGGCGGGATATTTTCAGGATATAGGGGAGAAGCCGTTTAGGGCCACCCAAGTACTGAAATGGATACATCAGCTAGGGGCAGAAAGTTTTGATGAAATGACTAATATCAGCAAGTCGCTGCGTGAAAAGCTCAATGCGCAGGCTGAAATTCGTGGGCCCGAAATTGTCTCACAAGATATATCTAAAGATGGCACGCGTAAATGGGTGATTCGAGTAGATGGCGGCTCATGTGTTGAGACAGTCCTTATCCCAGAGGGGGATAGAGGAACCTTATGTGTTTCATCCCAGGTGGGTTGCTCGCTAAACTGTAGTTTTTGTTCAACCGGTAAACAAGGGTTTAATCGCAATTTATCTGCCGCTGAAATCATTGGTCAGGTGAGAATTGCAATTAAGTCATTTGGAGCAATGAATCCGGCCAACAAGCGCGTTGTCACTAACGTGGTAATGATGGGCATGGGTGAACCGCTGATGAATTTTGAGCGAGTTGTCAGTGCTATGCATTTGATGATGGAAGACAATGCTTATGGTTTGTCTAAGCGCCGGGTTACTTTAAGTACCGCGGGTGTAGTACCGGCCATGGATAAACTGGGAGATGTCATCGATGTGTCGATGGCAGTTTCTCTGCATGCGCCCAATGATGAATTGCGCGATGTACTGGTACCTATTAATAAGCGCTATCCCATTAAAGAGTTGATGGCTGCCTGTCACAGATACCTGGCGAAACTTGATGACAAGCGAGTAATAACCATCGAATACACTATGATGGCAGGCGTTAATGATTTACCTGAGCATGCAAAACAATTGGCCAAGTTGTTAAAAACTTTACCCTGCAAGCTCAATATAATACCTTTTAACCCTTTTCCGAATTCTGGTTATGAGAGACCTAAAGCCCAGGCGATAGAGCACTTTAAAACCACTATGCATCAAGCGGGGATTCGTACAACGGTACGTCGTACACGTGGTGAAGAAATTGATGCAGCTTGCGGTCAATTAGTTGGCATGGTAGAAGATAGAACCAGAAGGACTGCAAAGCTTATCCCGGTAGTTCAGCAAGTTACAGTGGAAAAGCCTGCTGCCAGGCACTAAATATATACGAATCAGAGAACGATATTGGAGTTGTACTTGCAGATGATAATGCGCTATGTCCTGTTAATAGCTATGTCGGTCAGCTTAACCGCCTGTGCAATTGGTGCGCCGGATCCGAATGAAATAAGCGCTGCTGAGAAGGCCAAGAAACACACGGATGTCGCTATCAGCTACTATCAGCAGGGAGATAATGTCGGTGCTCGGCTGTGGTTACAAAAGGCATTGGAATACGATAAAAGCTATGGGCGAGCCTATGTGGTTTTGGGCTCCATTTTTCAGTCGGAGCAAGAGACGCAGTTGGCACAAAAGTATTTCAAAAAGGCTATCAAAACAGATCCTGATTCCGCTATGTTTCACAATAACTACGGTGCTTTTTTGTATTCGCAGCAGCAATATGAGCAAGCCTGTGTAGAGCTTGAAATGGCAACCAAAGATCCGTTTTACAACAGGAGAGCTGCAGCGCTAGAAAATCTTGGTCGTTGCTATCAGCAGCTTGAGGATGCAGTGCAGGCTGATAAAGCATTTCAGCGCTCGGTTAATTTAGGCGGAAAGAGTGCCTTTGCCTTAATAAACTTAAGTAAAAACTTATTGGCTGCTGGAGAAACTTTTAAATCTAATGCAAAATACAGCGAGTTTTTGCAATTAGTTACCGAGAATCAAGCACATCATACTGCTGATAGTTTGGTTTTAGGTATAGACTTAGCACGTAAAAATGGCAACACGTCAGAAGTAGTGACATATTTGCTGTTGTTGGAAAACTTATTCCCCAATAATTATAAAGAATATAAGGAGTCAGTTCAGTGAGTAGTAAGTCTGATGAAGTATTAGTAACTGAAGATGAAGGGTCACCAGGTCAACGCCTGCAGAAAGCTAGGGAAGCATTAGGTATTAGCCCTAAGTCCATTGCAGATGACTTGTTTTTGCCACGAAATTATATTTTGTGGATCGAAGAAGGTGCTTACGAAAAATTGCCGAGCATGGTGTTCTGTCGCGGCTATATAAGAGCTTATGCTAAAGCGGTCAATGAAAATGGTGAAGAGTTAATCGAATTGCTGGATGCTGTCTATGGTAACCACAACATAAAAGCGCCTTTAATGTCTGTGTCTAAGATAGATGAGCAAGTGAAAGTTGGTGACCCAGTCATGAAATGGTCATCACTGCTCTTTGTGGTTCTTTTGGCAGGTGCTATTTTTTGGTGGTGGCAAACGCAATATGGATTGAATGCGCCTTTTTTGACATCAAAAGAACCTATTGCCGTTGAAACAGTTAACGGAAACGAACTGGTTTTACCCTCATTAGATGATGCCACAGAAGTAGAAACAACTAATTCACAGCTGGTAATAGAGCCCGCGCTAGTGCCAGCGGCTAGTGTTCCTGAGGTTGCAGCGCCAACGCCAGCAGTAGCTCAAACTCCTATAGTCAATGATAATAGTGCGAGCGTAAGTGAGGCACCGTCACAGGCAGGGGAAGTTATCAGCAACGGAAATGGCATCGAGCTGGTCCTGAATGTAGTTGATGAAGCGGCTGAAGCTCAAAATAATTCAGAATTAGCACAGTTGCAGCAAGCTGTCGAAGCACTGGAGCCTGAAGCTACGAGTAACTCTGCCCCTACGGCTTCTGAAGTGGTGGCGACAGCTGAGGTTCAACTATTACAGATGGGTTTTAATAATGACTGCTGGGTCACTATAAAAGATGCTACCGGCAAGACATTATTTAACGGCATAAAGAAGTCTGGCGAACTACTCTCTCTCAGCGGAGAGATGCCACTTAACGTATCAATTGGACGAGTTAATAGTATTTCCAAGATTACTTTTGCTGGGAAACCTATTGATCTACTAGCAGTCAGTCGCAATAATATAGCGAATTTTAAGCTACCTCTTTAATTATCGGTAATAGAAAATTGTCAAAACTTCAAGCTATCAGGGGGATGAATGATATCCTTCCCGAGCAATCTTCAGCATGGCAGTACCTCGAAGCAAAATTTCAGGCAGTCGTCGCCAGTTACAGTTACGGTGAAATCCGCACCCCAATAGTAGAGAGCAGCGAATTGTTTAACCGCTCTATCGGCGAAGTGACCGATATAGTCGAAAAAGAAATGTACTGTTTTGAAGATCGCAATGGTGAAAGATTAGCACTTCGTCCCGAGGGGACTGCAAGTATAGTCAGGGCGGGCATAGAACACGGTCTACTCTTTAACCAGACTCAGCGCTTTTGGTACCGCGGTCCGATGTTTCGCTATGAGAAACCACAAAAAGGTCGCTACCGCCAGTTTCAGCAGATTGGTGTAGAGGCCTTTGGTATGGCAGGCGCCGATATCGATGCAGAAGTAATCTTGTTGTGTGCGAGCTTTTGGCGATCTTTAGGTATTTTAGACTCGCTGACTTTAGAGCTTAATTCTCTGGGCAGTAACAGTGCCAGAGAGCAATATCAGCAAGCGCTAGTGAAGTATCTCAGTGAGCGAGAAGAGCAATTAGACGAAGACAGTCAAAAACGCTTGTTAACTAACCCATTGAGAATTTTGGACTCTAAAGAGCAGAGTACACAGGCGCTATTAGACAATGCGCCTAGCTTATCTGATTATCTGGATCCAGAAGCAGCTGAGCACTTTGCTACTTTGACTTCAATACTGGATGCGGCTGGGATCAGCTATAAAATTAACCCCCGATTGGTCAGGGGGCTGGATTACTACAATAAAACCGTATTTGAGTGGACCACTGATAAGTTGGGTGCTCAAGGGACGGTTTGTGCCGGTGGTCGCTACGATGGCATGGTCAAGCAGCTAGGCGGAAAGGCCACTGCAGCGGTGGGAATGGCTATGGGAACAGAGCGATTATTACTGATGTTGGAAACGCTTAAAGTAATACCAGAACAGGTGAGCCAAAATTTAGATCTATACCTGGCGGCTGAAGATAAAGGCTTACAGTCGGAGCTGGTGATGGTAGCTGAACAGTTACGCAGTGCCCTCCCAAGTCTTCGCATCCGGGTGCATTGCTCAGGGTTAAAAAACATCCTTAATAAAGCACGGCAAACTGGAGCTACTAAAGTGGCTCTATTGAAACGAGCAGCAGACGGTCAATTAGTGGCAACGCTTTGGCATGCAGAAGAGGTTGTTCGCGATCTAAGCATCGTAGAATTAACCTCCAGCTTGCAAGAGTAACAAGTAGTTATAGGTGCTAGTCGATGGTCGATCAGGCATCCGATGGCAAGGCATTGAGCCTTAGCCGCAAAATTAGCAGTTTGTTGGTTACTGTTTAGTTGCTTTATTAAGTTGGAAGTTGACGACTAAGTAATACTAACAGAGTTCCAGGCAACAATATTAGTGAAGGTTTAGGAGTAGTAAAGTGACAGAGTTACGCACTGAAGAAGAACAATTAGCAGCGATAAAGTCTTGGTGGAAAGACAATGGAAAATCTTTAGTCATAATGATTGCTGTGGCTGTAGCTGCTGTATACGGCTATAAAGCCTGGCAGCAGCAACAAATTACTGCCAGTGGAAACGCCTCGGCTATGTACCAGCGTATGATAGCTCTAGCGGTACCGGCTGCCAATGCCGATGTTGAAGAAAATCTAGCCACTTCGAAACACTTAGCAAAGTCGTTGAAAGAGGAGTACACAAGCTCACAATATACAAAGTTTGCCTCATTGTTGATGGCTAAGATCGCCGTCAACTCCGGCGACTTAACGACTGCTGAGCAAGAGTTAGATTGGGTGCTTAGCGCTGAACCTAAACCTTTGGTAAAATCTATTGCTCTAATACGCAAAGCACAAATTGATGCAGAGCAAGGTGAGTTTGACAGCGCACTCGAATTGCTTAACGGTGTTACTGTTGCCTCTCTGACCGTCCAGGCTGCTGAGCTCGAAGGTGATATATATGTGGCCAAAGGCGATATTGTAAAGGCTCGGGGCGCCTATCAAAAGGCCTTGGATAACGAGGCTGTTGGTAGCGCCCAGCAGATACTGACAATGAAGCTAAATGATTTGACCGCAGAGGAAGGCTAATGCTTGACTTAAATAAAATAATTGCACTGTCTGTTGTTGTTTTTACACTGGCTGGTTGTTCCAGCACAGGGGACGAAATAGAGCCCAGTCCGCTGGTGAGCATTAATAGCGAAAAATCTATCACTAAGGTTTGGTCGCAAAATATTGGCAGTAATTTTGGTGACAAATATCATCAATTAACGCCAGGTGTTAGTGCAAACTCTATTATAGTGACGGATGCAGAGGGCAAAGTGTCCAGCTATGATTTACTCTCAGGCAAGAAACTCTGGTCAACAGATTTAGACTCTGCCATTAGCAGTGGAGTAGGTGCCAATCGTGATGTGGCGATAGTGGCCACATACACCGGCGATGTTATCGCTCTGTCAGCGGCTAGCGGTGAGATTAAATGGCAAGTAGCTATCGGTGGTGAAGTTGTATCCCAGGCACAATTAAATGAGAAACTGGCGGTGCTGCAGATGGTCAATGGCGATATCATTGCCCTGGATCTATTAACAGGAGAGCAGAACTGGGCCTATACCAGTAATCAGCCAAAACTTACCTTAAGAGGGAATAGCTCACCGCTGGTCGCTCTTGATGCAACCCTTGCAGGACTGGATAATGGTAAATTCATAGCGTTGGATAATGCCAATGGCAATGTGCTTTGGGAACACAGAGTGAATATTGCCAAAGGTAAGTCCGATATCGAGCGTCTGACCGATGTAGATGGTAAGCCGATTCTCTACAAAAATGTCATTTATGTTCCTGGATACCGTGGTAATCTGACTGCAATTAATCCATTCAATGCTCAGGTATTGTGGCGTAAAGAGTACTCAAGTTACCGAGGCTTAGCTGCAGCTAATAACAGTATATATCTCAGTACTGATAATGACATAGTGCATGGTATAAGTGCGCAGTCTGCCGCTGAATTATGGCGCCAGGACCTGCTGTTAAACCGTACTATCACCACGCCTGCCACTTTAACTGGCCAGGTTGTCGTGGGTGATGTGCAAGGTTATTTACATTTTCTGTCACAGGAAGATGGGCATTTTGTAGCCCGTTACAAACTTGGCGGCGCACTGGTAGGCGATATGTTAGTCAAAGATGATTTGTTATATGTGCTGAGTAATAATGGCCGTTTAACTGCTTTGAGCATAAAATAGTAAATAGCTAGTTAGTAGCTAACTAGCTATTAGTTATATAGAAGATAGATTGTTGCCGTCCTAATATGGCGACAAATTAGTACTATCAAGCAATTAGTCTTCCACAATGGAAGGCTTTTTTATTTTGAGAAAGAAAAAATGTTACCTGTAATAGCAATTGTTGGTCGACCAAATGTTGGCAAGTCGACTCTCTTTAACCGCTTGACTAAAACCTGGGATGCGCTAGTCGCTGATATGCCCGGGGTGACCCGTGATAGAAAATACGGCGAAGGTCGCTGCTCTGAACACAGTTTTATCGTGGTAGATACCGGTGGTATCACTGGTGATGAGCAAGGTATTGATTACAAGATGGCTGAACAGTCTCTATTGGCAATAGAAGAAGCCGATGTAGTGTTGTTCATGGTAGATGGTAAACACGGTTTAAACCCTGGTGATCTGCAAATTGCCAAGCACTTACGTAAAACCAAAGACAATGTGCACTTAGTGGTTAATAAAACCGACGGCATAGACCCTGATATCGCCATGCTGGATTTTCACAGCTTGGGCATGGGCGAACCAATGGCGATTGCTGCATCGCAGAATCGCGGTGTAACTTTATTAATCGAGTATGTACTTAAGCCTTTTCCCGAATCTATCCAAGATGACGACCGTCACTTAGGTAAGGGTGTGCGTATAGCGGTGGTGGGTAGGCCTAACGTAGGTAAATCCACCTTAGTTAACCGTCTGTTGGGTGAAGATCGTGTCATCGTGTTCGATGAGGCCGGTACTACCAGGGACAGTATCTATATTCCCTATCAGCGTGACGGTCAGGAATATACCTTGATCGACACGGCCGGAGTCAGACGTCGCAAGAATGTACGTGAGGCGGTAGAGAAGTTTTCTATTATTAAAACACTGCAGGCAATAAATGATGCCAACGTAGTAGTATTAGTGATAGATGCCAGGCAAGGCGTTACAGATCAAGATTTGCATATGCTTGGTTTTGTTATGAGTACTGGTCGCTCCCTGGTGATAACACTGAATAAATGGGATGGAATGACCAAGGATGCACGCAGTGACGTAAAAGAGCAAATTCAACGCAAATTAGATTTTGCCAGTTTTGCCCGCTTCCACTTTATCTCAGCTCTGCACGGAACAGGTGTCGGAGAAATGTACGAATCCATCGATGAAGCGTATCAGTGTGCGATGATGAAATGGACAACGAACTATCTGACTACTTTACTGGAAGATATCGTTTCTGATCATCAACCCCCAGCACCTGGTGGTCGTAGAATCAAGTTGCGCTATGCTCACCAGGGGGGATCTAATCCTCCGGTGATAGTCGTTCACGGTAATCAAACGGATCAGTTACCCAATTCCTATAAGAAGTATCTGCAAAACAAATTCACTAAGCGTCTGAAAGTGTTCGGAACCCCGATACGCTTTGAATTCAGAACCGGTGTGAACCCCTATGCCGCCGATCGCAATGATTCAACTGGCGAAAAGTTGGATAAAAAAGAAAGGTTCCAAAAGCAAATCAGGAAACTTAGAAAGACAGCTTCAAAGAAAAAATCGGTCAGAAGATAATCTTGTTAACGATGGTAGCTGCACAGCTACCGTCGTTTACACTCTGTTCTTAACAAACCCAGTCAATCCTATTATCAAGCGTGAAATCAACCGACTCGTCATATATCGGTTATCAAGCTGTCATATTTCTAGCTTATCTAGTGCGGATCATCTATTCACTTCAAGAGGCAGTCTGAGCTTATTTAAGTGTTCAGTTCTAAGTCTTTCTATTTTACTGGTAAGCCCTATACAATCTTGGTCTATACAAATGGTCCTGGTGTAATCGCAGTAGAGCGTGCCAATTTAAGTAATACCGATGTTGAAGCAGTTGATTATTTACAGCAGGCAGTAATAGCACGAAAGTCAGAAGCCCGTAGCGGTGAAGATGTAGCGATTTACGCAGCTAGACCTAAAGCGTGTTTGTTTAATGGAACGGTAGAACAAAATTACATTTCCCAGGGAATTAATAAAGCGGCAAGTTTAGTTCAGCGCGCGAAGGGTATCTAAATAAGCAATCTAAAAGGTGCTCATCCTATCAGTCGAAGGTTAGTACCCTACAAAGTATAGTGACTTGTATGTTTATTATGCTAAATCCCGCGTTATTTTCAATAAATCCTATTATTTAAAATTAACGGTTGACGCCCGTCCGCAGATCTATATAATTCGCCTCCTCGCTGCAGGGGTCACCCAAAACACAGCGAGCAGGATGAATTACAAATCAATATAACGCATTGCTTTATAACGAATAAAATTCATTTTGGTTAAGTTTTAATCTTTGTTGTTCGCTTTATCTTCTTCGAATTTAAAGTTAAAAATAAACAAAATAATGATTGACTTAACGAGGCGCAAATATATAATACGCACCTCACTTAAACGGAGCCGCAAACATCAGCGACTCAGCAAGCTTCTAGCTTGGTTCAAACGTTTAAGAGATTTCTTTCTCTGTCATCTTTTATTGGCGCAGAGAAAAGAAAGTCGCTCTTTAAAAATTTGGTCAGATAATTCGTGTGGGCGCTTGTCGATATTGGCTACAAAAGCTTTTATAGCAACCCAAGTAACTTAGAGTTCTTTATTAGACAGCTTTTTGCTTTC
>MABF01000318.1 GCA_002163025.1 'Osedax' symbiont bacterium Rs2_46_30_T18 | reverse complement strand
CCAGTGGCCAATGTAAAGGCCTCTATAACCACTGAGCCTATCTATCTCAGTGCAGTTGATGTTAAAGCGGTTGAAAAGATGCCCAAGTTTCTCAGTTTGGCAAAGGTTGAGCCGGTTAAAAGGTTACAGATCATTGCTCAAGTATCCGGACAAGTAATCAGTGTGACCGATGAATTTAAGCGCGGTCAGTCTCTGCCTGATGATCGGCAGTTGATGTCTATTGATCCACTGCGAGCCAAAGCGGCAGTAGCGCAAGCACAGGCAGGCTATATTGCTGCCAGGATAGAGTACAAGAAAACAAAAATTCGCTACAGTGGTAATAAATTGATGCTCTCCCTGGCGAAATCTCAATTACATCAAAGTGCTACGCAACTAGAGTTGGCTGAGCAGCAGCTGCAAAATGCCGTAGTAAAAATGCCGGTTGCAGGAGAAATCAGTGCAATACACGCATACTTAGGAGAGTTTATTAGCCTGGGACAACAGCTGGCGACAGTGCTTCCCAAGCGCGACCGACAGATAGTGATCCGCCTCAGTGAGAGTGATTTTGCCAAGTTAGATTTGCAGGGGTTAGCGGGTGATATCCAACTCAACAGCTTAGATGATAAACGGCAATGGACCGCAAAAATCACCGGGCACAGCCAACAGACAAGAGGGTTGCAAAGAAGTCTGTTCATTAAACTGAAGCAGTCAGCACAAGCAGATCCGCTGCACGGACAGTTTCTACAGGCTCAGTTACGACTCAATGCCTGGCCAAAAATTTACGTGCTGCCTGAGAGTGCTATGACATTTCAAGGTGAGATATGGTCTATAGATCAACGGCAAAAAGTGCATAAAAGAAAACTCGATCAATATCATATTTCAAAAAATAAAGTCTACTTCTATCAAGCTGATGACCCAGTGTCTCAAGCGGTATTATTTCCTTTGGATTCTCTGGTGGAAGGCATGCAAATATCTGTTTTAGCGGAGGATAAATAATGATTGGCTGGTTCGCTAAACATAAAGTTGCCGCCAATTTATTAATGTGGATACTGCTGATAGGAGGGTATTTGTCTGCCGATAATATGCGCAGGGAGATCATCCCTAAACTGCCCGTTTCGCAAGTGACGATATCTGTTAGTTACCCGGGAAAATCGGCCAGTCAGATTGACCGGGAAATTGCGCAAAAAATTGAGCAGGCACTGCTGGGAATATCGGGAATTAAGCACATTAACATCCAAGCCAGCGCCGACTCATTGTCCATTGTGGTGGAGAAAAACTTAGATCATCCTATCGACAAGTTGTTTAATGATATAAAGGAAAATGTCGATAACATTCACGATTGGCCGGTATCGATTGGCCGTCCGGTTGTAGCGCGTAATGAAGACACTTTTGATGCATTAATGGTGCAGCTATCTGGTGATACTGACCGGGAGTCACTGATTAAAGTGGGCGCTAAGCTTAAACAAGCACTGTTGGCTAACCCCTCAATACACGCGCTCGAAGAGTATGGGGCAGATGCTTACAGTATTAATATTAATGTCGACCCAATCAAAATGCGTCAATATCAATTGGGTTTTAACGATGTAGCCAGTGCGATAAATCAGCAGTCAGTGAGTGGCCGCAGTGGTTTATTAAAAACAGATAATGGTCAGTTTTTACTCTACTGGGATCAGCTTGCAGAAGACAAAATAGCCCTGGAGAAAATATTAATTAAAGTGACGACATCGGGTCACAAAGTCTACTTGAACGATATCGCCGAGGTGGATGACGGTTTTGTTGAGCACGATTCAGCCTTGAGCTTCAACAACACTCCGACGATAGGCTTCAGTATTAAAATGGCCGCCGACAGCGATGTTTTAGATATATCCGCCCAGGCACATGCAGTTGTTGAACAATTCAGGCCGCATTTAGCAGACAACTTAGCGTTAACTATTTGGTTTGATGGCAGTCACTACGTTAATGGAAGACTGCAACTACTGCAGAGCAGTGCGCTACAGGGCTTTTTGTTAGTGTTTGTTATTTTGTGTTTGTTTTTGCAGATGCGTCTGGCATTTTGGGTGGCAATGGGGTTGCCTATTGCCATCGGCGGCTCATTTATCGTCCTGGGTCAGTTGGGGTTTGATTATACCATCAATGAAATCACGACCTTCGGCTTTATTTTAGTGCTGGGGATACTCGTCGATGACGCAGTGATTGTAGGGGAGAGCATCTACAGTGAAAAAGCCCGCAGTTCCGTGGATATGCAGCTGCAAGCAACCCTGGAAGGAGTTTACAAAGTGGCAGTTCCGACTGTCTTTGGCATATTAACCACCGTTGTTGCTCTCTTACCGATGACCCGTTTCCCCTCAGAAATTGGCAGATTATTCGCCGGTTTTGCCTGGGTAGTGATTATTGCGCTACTGTTTTCGCTACTGGAATCTAAATTGATCTTGCCGGCGCATTTAAGATCGATTTCTGTGCGAGCGGTGGACAAGCCCTATAGTCGCGGTTGGCGAGGAGCGTTGAGACGCTTGCGCAGTGCACCACAATTGGGTCTGAGCTGGACCAATGCTCGCTGTTACCAGCCCTTATTGCGCTTTTGCTTAACCTATAGGTACGCCTGGTTAATGTGTTTTTTTGCTTTAACCTTTAGTGTATTGGGTGCTTTGGCTAATGGCAAAGTACGCAGTGTTTTTTTCCCTGAAGTGCCCGGTGACTTGATGATTTTGACGCTGCAACTGCATGATAACGCACCGCTGCAGTTATCCAGAGCGGCGATGCAGAAAGTGGAGACTGTTCGCGATGCTATTAATCAGCGCTACGCCAGTGAGCTGGGCATAGTCGGGAATGTCATCGAAAACAGTATGACAGTGATGTATGAGCAGGGGTTAGTGATGGTCTTTGCCGAGCCTATTGCCCGCAAAGATCGAGCCGGGATCGATATTAAAACATTGGCGCAAGCCTGGCGCCAACCCTTAAAAAAACTCGAAGGGGTGGTTAGCGCAGAGGTAATAGTCTCGCTGGATGGGACTAGAGCCGAAGTACAGATGCTGCTGCAGCATCCGGATCCGCAAGTGCTGAATAGAATTGTAAAGCAAGCTGATCAGTGGTTAGCAGTTCAGCCTGCAGTGCTCAATGTTAAAGACTCGCAGGCAAAGTCTACACCACAGTTAGTGTTTAGTTTAAAAGCCGAAGCCGAGCTCTTTGGTATCACTCCAAAGATGTTATCTGAGCAGCTGGGAGCCGCTTATGCGGGGCTGGAAGTAGACCGATTCTTTCGCCAGTCGCAGCTGGTTAAAGTGAACTTAAAGCTGGCTCGCGAACATCGAAACTCCCGGGCCGATTTTACCAATATGGTGGTGTTTAATGATAAAAATCAGGCGTTCCCGCTGCTGGCGATTGCAAAAGTAAACTCTACACTTGTGGCCAATTCAATAAGCAGGTTCGATGGGCGGTTGACTAGGTCAATACTGTTAGAAGTAGATACCAAACAATCCTCTGCCGAGGCTATATACGCTAGTTTTGAGCGAGAGTTCGTCACCCAGTTACAACTGCAGTATCCAGATTTCAGGATAGTTAGCGCCGGGCAAGTGGAGGAGACGCAGGCATCGAAAAAGGGTTTGAGAAATGCGTTTATCATAGCGCTTCTTGGTATTTATGTACTGTTGGCGATCCCACTAAAACAATATGCTCAGCCGTTAATTATCATGGCGGCGATTCCCTTTGGCATTGTCGGCGCTATATTAGGGCATATTTGGCTGGAGATCAGTGTCAGCCTATATTCATGGCTGGGAATGCTGGCACTGTCCGGAGTAGTTGTTAACGATAGCTTATTGATCGTCAGTGGCTACAATGACTTTCGGGCATCCGGGCTGGGGAGAAAAGAAGCGATTGTCAGTGCTAGTAGCAGCAGGTTCAGGGCCATATTTTTGACCACAGTGACTACTTTTGCCGGGCTCTATCCACTGCTAAGTGGCGAGTCAGAACAGGCTCAATATCTGATTCCAGCGGCGGCTTCTATGGCCTATGGGCTGGTATTTGCGACTATCATCACTTTGTTTTTGATACCGCTATTGCTGTTGGTCAGCAATGATATCAAAGCGTTTGTGTGTGAGCGGTGACAGTTTTAAAAAGCACTTAGTGACATATTTAACAACCATAAAACATCTGCTAGGATCAATTGCAGCTTAGCTTGAGCAGGGCTCTTCTTAATAATTATTGAGGGGGCTAATTGAGCGGTATCATCGGCAGCTGACTTTTTTTCCGATCATCTTTAGTGCCGGGACTCCTCTGATCAGGCAGTCTCTGGCGAATATTTGCCCGCAACTTGGGCAACTTGTTTGATCGCTGGTATAGTCTTTCACAATCCTCTCTTTGAAGCACTTTACGAGGGAGCCTTTACCGCCTTTACGGTATTTAAACAGCGCTTGTTTGCATTTTAGGCAGTGGATGTCGACTGTTTTAGTCGGTCCCTTTTTATTAGGTTTAGCCATAGTAGTGATACATCGTTAAGGGAAAAGTTAACAGGTTTTTAAGCTTAGTCGAGCGCAACTGTTTGTTGCAGCGCGTTATAAGTGACAAATTGATCGGCATCCTCTGCTTGTTGTTGCAATATCTGACTGAGTATTTGCAGCATATTAAGTGCGGCTGGAGACAGAGTATAATCTTTACGCCTGACTATAAATAGCGCTCGGGCTCTTACTGGAGTGGTTAATGGCACAAATTTTAGTCCGCCGAAAGCCAGTACCTGGGAGGCCAGGGCCGGCAGTATGGCAATGCCTACTTTTTTTCGGATCAATGCCCCCAGCCCATTGGGGTTGGATGCTTCAATGGTGGGGACGCTGCTCTGGTAGTGAATAACGTTTTGTTTATTGAGTAATTCTAACTCCGATCTTATACCGTTATCTTGAGATAAATGTAGCATTTTTTCCCCGCGCAATTGCTTCCAGGTCAGTGAACTGGCCTCAGCCAGGGGATGATCCGCAGGCATTATTGCGCCGTACTGATCCTGCAGAATCGGCTGGTATTCTAACTGTGCATCTTGGGTATGGTTGCCGCCGATGCCAAAATCGGCAAATTTACTCAGTACTTGCTGCTCAATTTCACTGGCACCAGCTTCATAGATAGAAATATCAATTTTGGGATGGGCAATATTATAACGCTTGATCAACTCAGGCACTAAGATGCTATTACCTGTTGGCGAGGTAGAGATAATAATGTGACCGCGCTGTTGTTCCGCCCCTGCCTGCAGGTCATCAAGCGCCAGTGAAAAATCGGTAATTAAGCGTTTGGCCACTGGGAAAAACCTTTTTCCCTCTTTGGTCAGAGTGACTTGCCTGGTAGTGCGGTCAAATAAGATCAATCCGGCTTGCTGCTCTAGCTGTTTGATATTGGCCGTTAAAGTAGATTGCGTAACATTCAGCTGATTGGCTGCACGGGTGAAACTGGCCAGGTTGGCGATCTCAACAAAAGCACGTAAATGGCGAATAGATATATTATTCATATTTTTCAATTAATCGATTGAATTTTATTGTTTGATTGATAAGTGTATATTTTGCATCATTGACCTTTAGAGATCTAGTCATGGTGATGAGATTAGATCCACAGTGTTAAATATGCACTAGCAAAAAGTTAAAGCGACAAATATTAGATCGCTAACTAACACCGATTTAGCTTTTATTAAAATGACCCAGAACTGACATCAGAGCCCTCATGATACCTAAACTAGCAGACCCACATACCCCAGATGCCGAATATTTAGAGTTTCTCGATCGACTGCGGGACTCCCCATTTGAGGGCGATCTCAGCAGTGATTATGCCGACCGGATAGTACTGGCAACGGACAACAGTATCTACCAGATTTTGCCTCAAGGGGCAATATTTCCCCGAAATATCAATGATCTGGAACTGATAGCTAGCCTGTCCAGTCGCGATGAGTTTTCGCAGATAGTACTCAGCCCGCGCGGTGGTGGAACAGGCACTAATGGTCAGTCTTTAACGGATGGTTTAGTGGTCGATTTATCAAAACACATGAATCAAGTACTGGAGATAAATGTCGAGCAGCGCTGGGTTAAAGTGCAGACCGGGGTAGTGAAAGATCAGTTAAATGCGGCATTAAAACCTTACGGTTTGTTTTTTGCCCCTGAATTATCGACCAGTAACAGGGCGACCATTGGCGGTATGATCAATACCGATGCCAGCGGCCAGGGCAGTTGTCTGTATGGGAAAACCCGCGATCACGTATTATCACTGACCACAGTATTACTCGATGGTAGCCGTTGGAGCTCTGAGCCAATCACTGATCAACAGCTGCAGGAGATCTGTCAACGTCAGGATCGCGTCGGGGCTATTCACCGTTTAGTGGCATCGATAGCAGATGATCATGCCCAGCTGATAGAGGAAAAATTCCCGCGTTTAAATCGCTGCCTGACCGGCTATGACCTGGCACATATCAGAGATGAACATCAGCAGTTTAATTTAAACTCGGTACTGTGCGGCAGTGAGGGCTCTCTGGGGTTTATCGCCGAGGCCAAGCTCAATGTACTGCCAATCCCCAAATTTGCAGCGCTGGTCAATATCAAATATGACAGTTTTGAAGCGTCGATGCGCGATGCGAAAGAACTGATGGCCTGGCATCCGACGTCAATCGAAACCATAGATTCAAAAGTGCTGAATCTGGCCATGGCCGATATCATCTGGGAATCGGTTACCGACTATTTTCCTCAGTCACAGAATGAGCCGGCAATTTTAGGCATCAATATGGTCGAATACACTGGAGATGATGAACAAGAGATAGATGCAAAAATTGCCAAATTAGAGCAGCATTTACGATCGGTGTCGGGACAACAGGGTAAAAGTTTCGGTTTTTCTGTGGTCAAAGGCGCGGTTAACATTAATAAAATCTGGGCAATGCGCAAAAAAGCAGTGGGACTGCTGGGCAATAGCAAAGGAGAAGAAAGACCCATCCCCTTTGTTGAGGACACTGCGGTTCCCCCGGAAAACCTCGCCGATTTCATAATGGAATTCAGAGCAGTATTGGATAGCTATGATTTGCCCTACGGCATGTTTGGACACGTCGATGCCGGGGTATTGCATGTGCGTCCGGCCATTGATATGAAAGACCCACAACAAGCGGCACTGATTCGGCCTATCACCGATAAAGTGGTGGCATTGACCCAGAAATATCATGGCTTGCTATGGGGAGAGCACGGTAAAGGGGTGCGCTCAGAGTATTCTCCGGCTTTTTTTGGCGAACTCTATTTACAGTTGCAGCGGATTAAAGGTTGCTTCGACCCGCACAACCAGCTGAATCCGGGCAAAATTGCCACCCCGGTACTGGATACTGACTCTGCTGCAAGTGGCATATCAGTTGTCGAGAAAAATGATATTCAGTTGCTGAAAATTGATCAGGTGCCCACCCGCGGGGAGTCTGACAGACAAATTAGCAGCGGTGCCCGCAGCACATTTAGCCAGGCGATGTTTTGCAATGGTAACGGCGCCTGTTACAACTACGACCCCAATGATGCTATGTGTCCCTCATGGAAAGTAACCCGAGAGCGTAAACACAGCCCTAAGGGGCGCGCCTCGTTGATTCGTCAATGGCTATTGCTACTTCAACAGCAGGGGCATAGCTTTGAAGTGCAACAGCTAAAGGGGATGAAAGCGCTGCTGAGCGCACCGCGCACGCTAGTGCAAAAGCTGCTGAACTCCAGAGCCAAAGCGGGTGGTGAATACGATTATTCCCATGAAGTGCACGAGGCAATGATGGGCTGTTTGGCCTGCAAATCCTGCGTGGCGCAATGCCCGATTAAAGTCAACGTGCCCGATTTCAGGTCAAAGTTTTTGCAGCATTACTACAGCCGTTATCAGCGTCCGCTCAAGGACTATTTAGTGGCTAGCTTAGAGTATTTAATCCCGGTTTGGGTTAAAGCGCCCAAGCTCTACAATTTACTGGTTACTTCTACGTTAGGAGCGGCCGCATTGAAAAAAGTAGGAGTGCAAGACAGTCCGGCGCTTTGCACCAACACCTTAGTACAGGGCATGCACAGCCGTAATATTGAATTTGCCAGTGCCGAAAAGCTACAAGCTTTAAGCGTGCAAATGCGTGCCAGCAGTGTGGTATTAGTACAAGATGCTTTTACCAGCTATTTTGAAAGCCAATTAGTGTTAGATGTTTGTGATTTCCTTAAACATTTGGGCTTTAATGTTTACATTGCCCCCTTTAAAGCCAACGGTAAACCGCTGCACGTGCACGGCTTTTTGTCTGCTTTTAGCAGCAGTGCGGCTAAAAACAGCCAGATGCTCAAGCAGCTTGCTGACACCTCTGTGCCATTAATCGGCATCGATCCCTCAATGACGTTAACCTACCGGCAGGAGTACCCCAGCGCCGGTATCGAGACACCTGAAGTATTACTGCTGCAGGAGTGGCTGATTCATCAAGTTGCGGCATTAGAAAAAGCGGCAACTGGCATCAAGGCACATCAGTACCGGTTGTTGGCGCACTGCACCGAAAAAACCTCTGCGCCGGCCAGCAATAAGCAATGGCAGAAAGTATTCCAATATTTAGGCCAGAGCTTAACCGTAGAGGCAGTAGGCTGCTGTGGTATGGCGGGCACTTATGGCCATGAATCAGCCAATATAGAAAATTCAAAAGCGCTATATGCGATGAGCTGGAAGTCTGTCATTGAAGATAAGAATGACTCAGGCATACCACTGGCGACGGGATACTCATGCCGCTCACAAGTGAAACGCATCGACAAGATTGCAATTGATCACCCCTTACAAGCCCTGATGAAACTGATAACACAGTCAAAAACAGCATCTGTTTAACTGGAAAAAGAGAATAATACATGGAGCAGTTGGCACCCATCCAATTAGTTTTGATCGGGTTAGTTTTTGTATGGAGCGGCTTTGTGCGCTCGGGGCTAGGTTTTGGCGGCGCAGTTCTGGCGCTGCCTTTCCTGCTATTAATTCACAACGATCCACTGCTTTTTTTACCTTTAATTGCAGTGCATTTGCTGATATTTTCCTCGTGGATGGCGATTACCAACCACCGCAAGGTCAATAGAGGTCGGGCTAAGAGCGATAACTTGGCCACCATCGATTGGAAATACCTTAAATACGCTCTGCTGGTGATGATTATCCCTAAGTTAGTCGGCGTCTTTGGTCTGTTAACTATGCCCGCTAAGTGGATGACCAGCATCATATTTGTGGTGGTGTTTGTGTATGCCATTGGCTATGTGTTGAATAGGCCTTTCAAAAGTAACTCAAAGATTCTCGATGCTGTTTTTTTAATGCTGGGGGGCTATATTAGCGGCGCCTCCCTGATCGGCGCCCCGTTAATCGTGGCGGTATTTGCCAGCCATGTAGCCAAAGAACAGCTGCGTGATACTTTATTTGTGCTCTGGTTTATTCTGGTATTAATCAAAGTGAGCGCTTTTGCTCTGGCGGGAGTAGATTTTCAGTGGCTACAGCATTTATGGCTGTTACCGCTAGTCACTATAGGCCACGTATTAGGCCAGCAGTTTCATTTAAAGCTGGTGAATGCCAGCACTGGGGTTTTCTACCGCTTTATCGGCTCAGTATTACTGTTGATCAGTA
Source organism: 'Osedax' symbiont bacterium Rs2_46_30_T18 (assembly GCA_002163025.1). Lineage (GTDB taxonomy): Bacteria > Pseudomonadota > Gammaproteobacteria > Pseudomonadales > Balneatricaceae > Rs1. Next base: position 9,153 of record MABF01000318.1, on the reverse strand, counting down.
TTCTTGGTTTGTATAAAGCTTGGTTGGTGTAGAGCTAAGAGTTGTTCATTAGATACTTGTATGCCTTAGATCCGGCTTAATATTGGATGAAGAGTTGGAAACTGTCTGTGCTACGACCGCTTCATCAGCTAAGTGTGAGCATTGACTGGGAATATTGGTTCATATATAGGCTGGTTGGTATAGAATCATGCGATAACTTTTAGTATAAATTGATTAGGGAAACATTGTGCACCACAACAAGAACAAGTCAGCAAGACATTTTATTTTTGGCTACGGCAGCTTAATCAACAGTATCTCACGGACTGTTACCGGAGAGACAGGCGCCGCAGTTGCAGTCAAAGTCAAAGGTTTTGACCGGCATTGGTCGCGTATATCCACAGCCTATGGGATGAGCTCTGTAGTCGTTGTTGCCAATCCTCTGGGAGCTTGCAACGGCGTACTAGTAGAAATAGACGAAGCTGAGCTGAGCAATTTTGATATTCGCGAAGGTGGCTATCAGCGCGTGCTGGTGGATAGCAGTCAAGTCGAATTTTATCAGCAATCCCTGGATTTGTCGGCAGCGCGCAGCGAGATAAAAATATGGCTATACCAGGCTGATAAAGTGGTAGATCCGTGCTCGAGTTACCCTATAGCCTTTAGTTATCTGGATGTGATTTTATCCGGTTGCCTGGAGTACTCACAAGAGTTTTGCAGTGATTTTGTCCAGCTGACTAAGGGATGGCAGCACGAGACCCTCAACGACAGGCTCGCTCCCCGATACCCACGGGTGCAGAGCGATTTAAATACCCAATTGCTAAACGGCTACATTAAACCGAACAGCAAATTGCAGCAGCATCATATCAGCGTAGGTTATGATCGAAAGCATTAAAAAAGCCTTAGGGAACAAATCTTGATTTATATAAAAAACGCCGACTTATATACCCCTGCAGCTGTAGGTCTGAGAAATATACTCATCGCCGGTGGTAAAATAGTTGCCATAGATACAAAAGAGTTTAACTTTGCCGGTAATATCCCGATAGAAACTGTTGACGTGCAGGGTGCTCGGGTAACTCCGGGTTTTATCGATGCGCATGCTCATGTTACCGGCGGAGGCGGGGAAGTAGGGTTTGCTACTCAAGTCCCTCCAGTGCCAATCAGTGACTTTACTGCAGCAGGAGTCACCACTGTGGTCGGCTTGCTCGGTACTGATGATACCACCAGAAACATTGAAAGTTTAGTTGCACGTACCTACGCGTTGCGCGAGGAGGGGATGAGCGCCTACTGCTGGACCGGCGGCTATCACTATCCATTGACGACACTGTTGGGCAGTGCCAAACGAGACATTGTTTTTTTAGATCCGGTGATTGGTATCGGTGAGTTCGCGATTAGCGACCACCGCTCAAGCCAGCCGACCTTTGATGAAGTCATACGCCTGGCCAGTGAAGCTCATGTGGCGGGCTTGTTGACCAAGAAAGCCGGGGTGATACATTTTCATTTGGGCGATGGTGATCGCAAGTTGGAGTTGATTGAAAGGGCGATCAAAGAAACCGAGATTCCGGCGCGGACTTTCAATCCCACCCATGTGAATCGAAATAAGCCGCTGTTTGCCAGTGCCTGTGAGTTGTTAAAACAAGGCTGCTATATCGATATCACCGCTTTCCCTGAGGGAATGTCCGACAGTGGCTGGGAAGCTGCCCAGGCGGTGGCCATTGCTATCGATCAGGGCTTGCCGATCGAGCGTATCACTTTAAGTTCTGATGGCGGGGGTTGCCTTCCTGATTTTGATCGCTGTGGGAATTTGTTGAGTATGGATTTTGGGCGCGCCCAAACTCTAATCGAAACAGTCATAGCGGCACAGAAACTATCGGTTTCTCTAGGACAGATATTGCCAATGTTAACCAGCAATGTAGCCGAGTTGTTGCGGTTACCCAGCAAGGGAAAAATTGCCCTGGGCTTTGATGCGGATCTGCTGGTGCTGGATCAGCAATTGCAAATTACCGATGTGATGGCACTGGGGGTCTGGCATAAACGTCAGGGTGAGATCATTGTTAAAGGGACCTTTGAATAATATAAATCCTGCCAATACAACTGAGCGATACTCACTGTAAAGCTCAGTATCTCAATAACTCTGCTCACCTAAATCTGCAGCCCGCTAGACTTATACTTGTTCCTATATCACTTGGGCTGCCACCAACCAGTACACTTAAGCATGGATGATGTATCTGTTAACTCTTTGAGAATTAAATTGGATACGCCTGTTGACTGCGTACTTAGGTACGTAGTTTACACTGGAGGCTGTCAGCTAATTGTTTAATAGGGTGTGCCAATAATGAATGGTCTTGTGAATGTTTTCAGCCGTATAGGCGATAAAACCGGTTCTTTAGGAACCCTTGTGTCCGCTATGGGCTGCGGTTTTTGTTTTCCCGCTATCGCCAGCTTAGGCTCTGCTTTAGGCTTGGGGTTTCTCTCTCAATGGGAAAGTTTGTTTGTCTCAACTTTATTTCCGATATTTGCAGCAATTGTATTGTTAACAAATGCACTGGGTTGGTTTAGGCATCACCAGTGGCGCCGCAGCGCCCTGGGAATGTTAGGGCCCGGGATTGTCTTGATTGCCTTTTATCCCCTCTTTATGTACGAGCAACGCAACGCCATTATTTACTCCGCAATCGCCTTGATGATGGCTGTATCGCTTTGGGATATATTCTCCCCGGCGCATAAAAAATGCAGTGCTAAAGAGGGCGGCACTAAAGATGGTAGTGACAAAGATGGAAAGATACCTCTACCTTGAGCATGGATACTAGTGATCCAGGCAATATCCAAGTGAGTATAGGAGGTGCTAGATGAAAATTTATTCGATTCAAGGCATGAGTTGTGCAGGCTGCGCCCGGGCAATAGAAACCGCGTTGAATACAATCCCTGAAGTCATTAGTGTCCAGGTCAGTTTTGCTGATTCAACCGCACAAGTGTCCACCACTGAGCTGTTTTCCAATGCCGAGGTAATCACTGCAATAGAGGCATTAAATTATACTGTCCAGTTACAGGGCAGCGGGGGAGGTAATAGCACAGCTGAGTTACAAATCGTCATTATAGGCAGCGGTTCAGCCGCATTCTCATGCGCAATTAAAGCCGCTGAAAATGCAGCTCAGGTCACAATCGTGGAAGCGAGTGAAACTATTGGTGGTTGCTGTGTGAATGTTGGCTGTGTTCCCTCGAAGATATTAATCCGCGCGGCGCATCTGGCACAGCAGCAGCGCGATAATCCTTTTGCCGGATTGGAAAACCATGAACCGCTTTTAGATCGAGCTATATTGGCCCGCCAGCAACAGCTACGAGTCGATGAACTGCGGGCGGCCAAGTACCAGCATATTCTAGACAATAATGCGGCTTTGCACTTAGTAAAGGGGCGGGCACATCTGGCGCCAGCGGGTGGAGTAATAGTGACTGACAGCGAAGGCCGTGAGCAGCATTTAGCTGCAGACAAGATTCTTATAGCCACAGGTTCCACGCCGACAATACCCGCCATACCCGGTCTATCGCAGACACCCTACTGGACTTCCACTGAAGCTCTATTTGCCACGCAGTTGCCTGAACATTTGCTGGTGTTGGGATCATCGGTGGTGGCACTGGAAATTGCTCAAGCCTACCGGCGTCTTGGCAGTAAAGTGACCATAGTGGCGCGTCATACTTTGCTCTCCTGCCAAGACCCGGAGTTAGGTGCCCAGCTGGCTCAGTGTCTTGTTGGCGAGGGCATCGATATTCTGATCAATACCCTGGCATTAAGCGTCAGCCACGACGGTCAACAATTCACAATGCAGACAGCTAAGGCGTTGTTGCACGCCGATAAACTGCTCATTAGCACGGGTCGACAGCCCAATACCGAAGCACTGAATTTAGCAGCTCAGGGGGTGGCCACAGACAGTGCCGGGGCGGTGCAGGTCGATCGGCAGATGCAGAGTTCAAATGCCGATATTTATGCGGCAGGCGATTGTGCCACAATGCCGCAGTACGTTTACGTAGCGGCAGCAGCAGGGAGCAGAGCTGCTGTTAATATGACCGGGGGAGAGGCACAACTAGATCTTAGCAGTATGCCTGCAGTTATTTTCACCGATCCACAAGTTGCCACTGTAGGGCTGAGTGAACAGCGGGCAGTTGAGCTGGAGATAGCCACACACAGCCGAACCTTAAGGTTAGAAAATGTCCCCAGGGCTCTGGCAAATTTTCAGACAGCGGGGTTTGTGAAACTGGTCTGTGATGCGCAAAGCGGGCGTTTGCTGGGGGCGCAAATCCTTGCTGAGAATGCCTCAGAGATGATTCAAACCGCTGCCTTAGCAATTACCCATAAGATGACAGTGACTGAATTGGCGAATCAGCTATTTCCCTATCTGACCATGGTGGAGGGGATCAAACTTTGTGCTCAAACATTTACTAAGGATGTCTCTGAGCTTTCATGTTGTGCCGGTTGAAGCAGTCGTAAGTGGTAAGTGGTAAGTGGTAAGTCGTAAGTGGTAAGTGGTAAGTGGTAAGTCATGCGCCGATAATTATTGGCGTAATCGGAGTAATTATAGCGGCTATGATGCTTTGGACTGCCACTGGCAGTTACTGTCTATCTGGGCATGTTGATGGTATTGGGGGCAAGTATTCTGGATTTGTTGTTAGACCGGTGAAGTGCCGAGTAATCATAGTCTTGTAACAGGCAGAGGCTTCAGGATTTATCCGATGGAGTAGAGCTGATTTACGCTCTATGCTAGCTACCGGGCTAAAGGGGCTGTCGGTGCGCTATAATGATTGAAAATATCAAAAGTGCCGTGTTAATCGCAGCAGCTATGCTAAGATGCGTCTTTTTTTTCACTGATCTATACTTGTATTGTACTTAGATCATACAGTGACTGCGATTGATGCATAACCAAACGGAAAACAAATGACAAATAACACTATCATCATAGGTATTACCGGTGCCTCTGGATCAGGTAAAACGTTACTCTCTAATACCTTAATTGAACGTGTTAGCAGCACAGAAACTGATGATATTGGTTTGATCTGCGAAGATTCTTATTATCACTGCCAGGACCATTTGAGTATGCAAGAGCGTACCCAAGTGAACTACGACAGCCCCAAATCTAAAGAATTTGATTTACTCTGTGATCATCTGGAAGCGCTGATTGGCGGTGAAACTGTACAGATCCCGCAGTACGATTTTGTCAACCATACCCGCTCGTCGGAAAAAGTTAAAATGCAGCCGAAAAAAGTCATCATAATTGAAGGCATTTTACTCTTTACTCACCGGCGTTTACGCAAATTGTTAGATGCCAAGATCTACGTTGATACCTCTTTGGATTTTTGCTTTATCAGAAGATTGAAACGCGATGTGGGTGAGCGCGGTCGGACAATGCAATCGGTGATCAGTCAGTATGAAGAGACAGTGCGTCCCTCCTTTTATAAGTTTATTGAGCCGAGTAAAAAGCATGCGGACGTGATTATCCCCGGTGGTGGAGAAAACCAGGTGGCGATTGATGTGCTCTCTACTTATGTGACTAAATTGCTGAATAAATAATCCCCTTCACTAAGCCATCAGTGCTATTGCGCTGAGCGTCGTTAAAGACGCTGTTACCCAAAACTGACAATGCAGGCTGTGTAAGCAGCCTGCAACATAAACTGGCGAATTATAGCTCTAGATTAATCTGCTTGATTGTCTCCTGCGTCGTTCTAACCGCGTTGGCTATCATTCTAAAGTTGACCATAGCAGCTGCGTAGCCGTCTAAACCCGGCAGTACCGCTGCAGCCGTGGCATCTGAAACTATTTGCACTTCAAATCCCTGCTCCATAAATTCGCGCATATGCGACTCGGTGCACAAGTTGGCCGACATCCCGGCGAGAATGATTTTGCTAATTCCGCGCTTTCTCAACTGTAAAATCATGTCGTTAGACTCGGGGCCGTATACTTTGTGTGGGCTGGTGACCACTGTTTTACCGTTGTTAATGTAGGGCTTGTAACGCTCTAACCAATCGGCACCTGAGTTGTTAAAACCTTCGGTTGTCAATGCGCCTTTACGGTCAAACATGCCCATGGCGTGCATGGCTTTTTCCAGTGCTCCCCCATGCTCCCACTCATGATCGTGAGGAAAGTAGTAGTGCGGAGAAACGAATACAGGTATGTCTTTGCTCTGTGCAATTTTAAACAAACTCTCTATGTTCTCGACTGTGTTATTTTCGGTAACGCTTTTTCCTACTAGTTTCCAGGTGACTCCATCCGGGCTCAGAAAGTCATTCTGTGGGTCGGTAATCACGATTGCTGTCTGGCCTTTCACAAAGCTGACACCTGGGTCAGGTAACCCTGCCGCCTGGGCTACAGAAAGTGTCGCCGCTAGGCCCAGAGCGATGGCGGTTATTTTCTTGCTGAATTTAAACATTGTTTGTCCTCTTGATTTGTCTTCGTAATAAGTAATGCTATTGTTGCAAGGCGTTACATAAGTGTGAATGTCGCAGTGTTCAGATTAATTGTCTGTTTGTTTTCAATTGGGAGTGTGGGAATTAAAAAATGGATGTATTAGGGGATGTGCTAAGGGTGTTGCGACTGCGCGGTAGTCTGTATTTTGATGCCTGTTTTTGTGCGCCTTGGGGGATGCAGGTATCGCACAGCTCCCATGCTAGTTTTCATATTATAGTCAAAGGCGATGCATGGTTAAAACTTGGCTCGCAAGCTGTACCTATCAAATTACAGGCAGGTGATATAGTGCTGTTTCCAACCAGCGCGGCGCATACAATCAGTGATCAGCTGGACAGTCAGTGTATAAAAGGCGAAGAAGTAGTAGCGGCCTATCAAAACCAACAGCCGTTGTTTGCCGCCAAAAACACTGAAAGCACTCAGCAGGAATTCAACATTATCTGCGGTTATGTGGAGTTCGATCGCGCTCTTTCACATCCGTTTTTAAAAAATTTGCCAGAATTAATTCATATAGACGAACAACTGCGCTCGCGTTTTAAATGGCTGGACAGCGCCATTGAGCAGATTGTCTTAGAGACTTCAGAGCAACAACCTGGCGGTACAGTGTTGATCGACAGATTTACCGAGATACTGTTCATTCAAATGATCAGAAGTTACGCGCAAATGCAGCTAACACAGCACAGTTATTTTTCAGCGCTGTTAGATAATCAACTCTGTACTGCGCTGTCATTGATGCACAATGCACCAAACAAGAACTGGAGCGTGGAATTACTCGCCGGTGAAGTAGCGATGTCGCGCTCGGCTTTTTACGCCAGATTTAATGACTATATTGGCGTTCCTCCGATGAAGTATCTTTTTGAATGGCGCATGCTGCAGGCCAAGCAAAAAATAGAAAGCAGTCAAAAAACTCTGTCGCTGGTGGCTGAAGAAGTAGGTTATCAGTCAGACAGTGCATTTCAAAAAGCTTTTAAAAGATTCTTTAGTTATACCCCGGCTTCACTGCGCAAAAAAAATAATGCTGATAACGATAGCCGCTAATATGCACTTGCCATGGGTTGGCTTAAGGAGGCTGCGTCACCTTTTATAGAATAATAGACTTGAGTTTTTTTGTGGCATCCAGATTACAAGTTACTGGCTAGGGTAGCATCCTGTAGCGCGCGAAGGTGTACTGAAGAAGGCTGCTTGAGGCAACAAAATTAAAGTGCTCAATCGCAGATGAACAGGTATGATGTGCAATTTATTATGAAATCATCCACTCACTGTTTATTGTCATAGGGTATGCATGGAAACTAGGAATAATTTAGCCAAGCTATTGTCTGCTGGAATTATGTTAACGGCGTTAAGCCCCGTTGTCTTCGGTGCAGTGCACAGTCATGCCGGCCCTGATTCTGTGGCAAAATTTCACCCTTTGTGTCTGGATGTATTAAAACAGTGGCAAGAGGACGGTGGCGCAGTTGACATGCAAAGCTGCGCACAGCAATACCAGAGTTCAGAAGTCTTAGAGACCGCAGAGGGGGCATACTACGCGCAACGTCCCAAAGGGCAACCAGGTTATATGGCTTATAAACCTATTGGCAGTTTAGATGATTCAATGGAGCTGCTGCTGGTATACGATAAACGTTCACAAAACCCCATTACTTCCATTTACTTTATCGGTAAGATTCCGGGGGCTGAAATGACACGGGACTTTCTGACCACTATAGAAGAAGGTGGCGACAGGTGTTTAGGCGGGGTAAGCGATGCTAGGTTGCTCTCCTCTTCACTCTTGGAAGTGGACGTGAATGCTACAGTGCACCAGATGCTGACTTTTATGGACGACAGCGCCAGTTCAAATACATCCACTGTCTCATTTAAGCCGAAGAATTATCAAGCCTATGCCTGCGCCGGAACGATCACTAAGAACTATGACCTATTGACCAATAAAATGCATTACTCCAAAGTCTCTTTTACCCGGGATGAGTCGCGCAAAGTGATAGATAAAAGTGCTGTATGTTACGATCAATATGTGGCTGAGAACCTCCCTGAAAACAAAGTGTTAGATATGACTGAATATGCACAATTTCTAGTCGATTACAAAAAGAGTTGTGGGGCGGTGAAGTAATAGCTGATGCGTTTTTTACATACCTCTGACTGGCACATTGGCAGATCTTTTCACAATGTGTCACTGCTGCAAGACCAAGCTTATATTCTCGAACAGATTATTGACATCGCCCGCACTGAAAAAGTAGCCGCTATCCTAGTGGCAGGGGATATCTACGATAGGTCGGTACCCCCCGCCACTGCGGTGGAGTTACTTGATCGCGTAGTTGATAAAATAATCGTCGAACTAAAAATTTCCTTAATTATTATCCCCGGTAATCATGACAGCGCCCAGCGTTTGGGGTTCGCCTCCAGGCAGCTACAGCGCAGTGGTTTATACATTTTAGGTGAGTTGCAACCAGAGCCTGAATCTGTGGTGTTAACTGATGAGCACGGTGAGGTCGCGTTTTGGGGATTGCCATATGCGGACCCGGCGATGGTACGCAGTGCCTTTAAAGTTGAAGCCAGCAGTCACGATCAGGCAATTGAAGTGCTTTGTAATGCCGCTATCGGACAATTTCAGCCAGGGCAGCGCAACGTCGCCTTGAGTCATTGTTTTATCGATGGTGGCAGCGAGTCCGATTCTGAGCGCCCTTTGTCTATAGGTGGGGCCGACCGAGTCAACTGGCAGCACTTTAGTGAGTTTGATTATG
>MABF01000117.1:659-9648 GCA_002163025.1 'Osedax' symbiont bacterium Rs2_46_30_T18 | reverse complement strand
GCATAGTAGTGCCACGTATTATCAGCTGCGTAGGCAAAGTAATTTCAGGATTCGGCTTTTTACCCGAGAGTATATTGAGTAATAATTTCATCGCCGTTTCACCAATTAACTGCTTAGGTTGATGTACTGTAGATAATTCCGGGGTGGAGTATTCACAAAAGGGGATATTATCAAATCCTACCACCGACAACTGTTCAGGTACTTTGATGCCCATCTCCCGGGCGCATTTCAGTGCCCCGATGGCCATTTCATCATTGTGGCAAAATATAGCACTGGGTCTCTCCTCAAGAGATAATAGCCCGGCGGCCATTTCATAACCCGACAGTAAGCTGTAATCGCCCTCTGCGATATACTGCTCGGGAATCTGCAGGCTCCATTTTTTCATGCTGTCCTTAAATCCCTTCATCCTCGCAATACTAATTGAGTTTCTACGCTCGCCGGTAATACAGGCGATTTTGTAGTGGCCCATTTGCACCAGGCTCTCTAACACTATACGGGCACTGTATTCGTTATCGATATGCACGCTGGGAATAGCCGATTGCTGATAGTATTCACAGGCCATCACTAGTGGAAACTTTGGCTTGCCGTTATCATCGAGCAACTTGGCGATGGGAATATCGGCAGTGAGTGAAAGCACTCCGTCAGCCTGCTTAGAGTAAACCAACTCTAAGTATTTTGTAGCCCGGTCGACGTCATTACCGGCATCACCTATCAGTACTTTATAACTGTTTTTATGGGCAATTTGTTCAATACCCTTGATGATATCAGTAAAGAAATGATTGCCAATGTCTGGCAAGATAACCACTATGGTTTTAGATTGCTGGGTACGTAAACTTCGGGCAATCGCATTCGGCGCATAACCGAGCTGGTCTGCGGCGCTCTGCACTTTCAGCTTAGTGGCATCGGTCACTTTCTCAGGATTTGCCAGAGCTCTGGAAACTGTCGCTGTTGAGACACCCGCTAATTTTGCAATATCTTTTACTGTGGCCATTAACGGTATCTACCGAAACAGCTGACTGTATTGATCGCCTGGTTAGGACTGAGTATTTTTACACTGATGGTCACAGCACAACCTTAATAAAAAAAAACAACATGATAACGTAATTACTCGCTGGACATTGTACTTTTTTAGCAATTAAAAAAGCCCCTCTAACGCATTAAAGGGGCTATATTTTTACATCTAAGTACTTTGAATAGCCTCAATTAAAATGCGGCATCCGGGAAATAGAAGTCTTTAGCGTTCGCTTTAACCACTAACTCTGCACCCAAAATTACTCGAGTAGGTTTGTGGTACATATTCCCTAAGGTCTGATCTTTAACGCCCGCCACTGCCAATGCGATTCCAGAGGCAACCATTGAGGGGCTATAAGTAACAGTAGAACGTACTACTGGGTTGTCATCGATGATCATCTTGATGATATCTTTAGAACCAGCACCACCTAAGACTGTCTTGATCTCAGTGCGACCAGACTCTTTTATAGCCTGTAATACACCTTTTAACATATCATCATCCTGGCACCACACAGCGTCAATATGCTTGTGCTTTTGCAAGAAATTTTCCATCACAGCCAGGGCTTTCTGGGTAGACCAGTCCGCTGGTTGAGAGTCTAAAATGGTAATGCCATCGTGGCCGGCCATCACAGTATTAAACGCGTCAACACGCTGCTTATTAATAGGAATCTGCATGCCTTCGATAACCACAACATTACCTTTGCCCTGCATTTCTTCAGCCAGCCACTGCCCGCCAACGCGTCCCAGACCAGCATTGTCACCGGCGATAAAAACATGCTGCGCCGGAGTTGCTAATTCACGGTCAACTACGACCGTATAGATACCTTCAGCGTAAGCTTCTTCGATAACTTTCTGCAGTGTTGCCGGGTTGTGAGGCAGAATTACCAAGGCATCTATGCCCTTGATCATCAGATCTTCAACATCGCCGACTTGTTTAGTACCGGAACTGGCCGCCACCACAAAGAATTCAACATCGCCGTCTTTTTTGCCAATTTCGGCAACCGCCTTTTTAGCCCACCACAACAATCCAGCAGTCCAACCGTGATCCGCTGAGGGAACACTGACACCTACTTTGTACTTATCAGCGGCCTGAGCTATACCGGTAAAGGCAAACACTAAGGCAAACACTGCCAGTATGCTCATGATTTTGTTTTTGTATTTCATGAAATTACTCCTAAGTTTAAATTTGCCCTCACCCTTGCTACAAGGGATAAATTGGGCTATTTGAATAAGTGCCCGAGCTGACAGCTCCCGAATCACTGATTTTTCTTTAATATCTAAAAGCCTAACTTGTACTTATCGATCCCCTTTAAATTGAGCTAATACAGCGACTAAAATGACTAGCCCTTTTACTGTGCCTTGCAAGTAAGGTGAAACACCCAACAAATTCAACATGTTATTAATAATACCCAAGATGATCACCCCGATCACAGTGCCGAATATAGTGCCCCGGCCACCGGCTAAGGCGGTGCCACCAATCACTACTGCGGCGATCGCATCTAACTCATAAAACAAGCCGGCGTCGCCGGGGCTGACCGAGTTGAGCCGGGAAGATAGCATCACCGCTGAAATACCGACCATGGCTCCGGCAATCACAAAAGTCATAAAATATACCCAGCGCACTTTAATCGCTGAGTAAGAGGCTACAGTGGCGTTACAGCCTACGGCGCAGACATGCCTGCCGAAGGCGGTGTGTTTTAGTAAGATGTGGGAGATAATTGCCAGCACCCCAAACACCCATACTGGAATCGGTATAGATAAAAAATAGCCGCCACCGATTTCCGGAAAAAGCTGGTTGTGCGACACTACTTCACCGGCATCTGAGACGTACAAAGTTAACGAGCGCAGGATCGACATAGTGGCCAGAGTAGCGATAAAAGAGGCAACTTTACCGCGGGTGATAATCAGGCCATTCAGTGCCCCGAGTAGTGCTCCAATAGCCACTGCAGCGGCAATCGCCATCGCCACCGCATACCAGCCATCGCCAAACCAATTCAGTAACATCACACAGAGCACACCGACCAGTGCCACCATAGAACCCACCGATAGATCGATGCCTCCGGCGATGATCACAAAGGTCATGCCCAGGGCAATAATCCCGGTGTAGGAAACCTGGCGTAATACGTTAGTTAAATTGCGCGGTATCAAAAAATGCTCACTGGCAATGGCTGAAAAAATCACCAGCACCAATAACGCTATAAGCGGTGCGTACGTTCCCCAAGCAAACCTGGCCAATTTGCTAAAAGGGCTCTGCGGCGGCGGGGTTATAATTTTTGTTTGTATTGACATGTTATTACCTGTTATTCATCAAAAAATGCAGCTTTCATCAAGAGAATAAATATTCGCTAGCAAAGCATTAGTACAATCAGTGTTAAGCGCTCTTGGACAGATCTTGTTTAAGGCCTGCCGCGTAATACATAATCTCCTGGTCATTGATATCATCCCCTTGTAATTCACCGACAATTTTCCCCTCGCGCATCACTAATACCCGCGACGCCAGACCGATCAGTTCATCAAGCTCCGAGGAAATGACGATCACCGACATGCCCGTTTTAGTCATAGCGTTGATAAAGTGATAGATTTCTTTTTTAGTATTGACGTCTATACCACGAGTTGGCTCATCCAAAATCAGTATTTCAGGCTCAGTATCCATCCACTTCGCCAGATATACTTTCTGTTGATTGCCACCGCTGAGATTAATCAGCTCAGAGTTGATTGAAGCCGCTTTGATATCGAACAGATCGACATAGTGCTGTGCCTGCTCGGTTTCCAATTTGCCTTGGATCAGTCTTTTCACATATTTTGCCAGCGAGATCAGACTGATGTTTTTGACGATATCGAAATTCATCACCAGACCTTTGCCCTGACGGTCCTCAGACAGATACGCCATCTTGCAGGCCACCGCATCCGCCACTGATTTGATAGCGACCTCACGACCTTTGACTTGTACTGTGCAGCTATCCACTTCGCGCAAACCCATCAAGGCTTCGGCGGTCTCGGTGCGACCGGCACCGATCAGACCTGCAAAACCAAGGATTTCCCCTTTGTGCAACTTAAAATTAATGTCCTGCAACTGCCCTTTAATATTTAAGTTACTCACCTTAAGCACGGTTTCTGCAGCGCAGCTAACTTTTGGCGGGTAGATTTGATTCAATTCTCGACCGACCATTTTTCTGGCCATGTCTTGCTCATCGATATCATTGACTTCATCGACACTAATCAGATAGCCATCGCGTAAGATCACCAGTCGATCGCAGAGTTGTTTGACTTCTTTCAACTTGTGAGAGATAAACACGAGGGTCACGCCTCGTGCCTTCAGACGCTCTACTAAAGCAAATAATATTTTTACTTCATGCTCGGTCAGCACTGTGGTCGGCTCATCCATGATCAACACCCGCACATCGCTGACCAGTGCCTTGGCGATTTCCACCATCTGCTTTTGCGCCACACTTAAAGTGGAGATCAAGGCATCCGGATCCAATTTCGTTTGCAGCTCCTCGAGTAACTGTAAGGTCTTAGCGCGCATTGCATTTTTATCCAGGAAAAGCCCCTGGCTGCGCTCGCTCCCCAAAAAGATATTCTCAAACACATTCAGTGTATTGATTAAATTAAACTCCTGGGGAATCATCGAAATGCCCAGCGCTTTGGCACTGGCCGGGCCGTCTATCTCAACCTTATTTCCGGCAAAGCTGATACTGCCACTGGTTTTTTGGTAAATACCGCAAAGAATCTTCAGTAAAGTAGATTTACCGGCACCATTTTCACCCAGCACCCCCAATACCTCTCCGGGAAAAATATCGATTGTCACTTTATGCAACACGCGCACACCGGAGAACTCTTTGACGATATTGTCTATCTGCATAATAGGTGTAGCATTGGCTAAGTTTTTATTAGCTAAGCGATGTTCACTGCTCATTGAGAGATACCCACTGACTGTTACTTTGTGATGAGCTTACTACCGCTTCTATAAAATTCATCGCCGCTATTCCCTCATCGATTCCTGGAATTAATTGCAGTTCTGGGGGCAGCATTTTACCCTGCTGATGTAAGACTAAGGCATCGGCGATATCTCGATATAGGTTGGCAAACCCCTCCAGATATCCCTCGGGATGCCCCGCCGGGGTTCTGCTAATGCGATTGGCAATCTCACTTACGCCGTGTCCTGCGCGCGTAAGCTTCTGAGTCGGCTCACCGAGCGGGCTATACCAGAGCTCATTAGGATTTTCCTGCGCCCATTCCAGACCACCGCGATCACCAAAAATGCGAATTTTAAGCTGATTGTCATTACCCGGAGCAACCTGAGAGCACCAGAGAATGCCCTTGGCACCTTGCTTAAAACGCAGTAATACATGGGCGTTATCATCTAACTTGCGGTCTTCAACAAAAGCGTCGATATCGGCGCAAACTTCACTGACCTGCAATTTGGAGATAAACTCTGCCAAATTAAACGCATGGCTGCCTATATCTCCGACACTGCCTCCAGCACCTGACTTTGTAGGGTCTGTACGCCACTGTGCCTGTTTGTTGCCGCCCTCTTCCTGCTTATCACTGAGCCAGTCCTGAACATACTCCACTTGCACTAACCTGATCTTACCTACTTTTCCCTCTTGCACTAATTCGCGTGCGAACCTGACCATAGGGTAGGCAGTGTAGTTGTGGGTTAGACAAAAAAAGCTGCCCGTTTGTTTGATGATTTTTGCCAATAGCAGCGCTTGGACAGAATCTAGAGTCACTGGTTTATCGCAGATCACCGCGATGCCCTGCTGCAAAAAAGCTTTGGCTACTGGAAAATGTAAATGATTTGGCGTCACTATCACCACCGCATCAATACCGTCTGTGCGAGCATTTTCGGTACGTGCCATCCGCTCGTAACAAGTGTAGATGCGGTCTGCGCTAATACCGAGACTCTCCCCGGATTGTATGGCTCTAGAACTGTCTGAAGACAGAGCCCCCGCCACTAATTCAAAGCGGTTATCAATACGCGAGGCGATGCGATGGATTTCACCGATAAAAGCGCCATCTCCACCTCCGACCATGCCGATTCTTATTTTTTTTAGCATCAGTTTTCCCCGCTATTAGTTAATACCCAAGGTCTTTCGGTTGGCCTGCTGGTCGACCCCAGTATCGGCAAAGTCATCAAATGCTTTGTCAGTCACCTGGATAATGTGTTGATTGACAAAATCGACGCCTTGCTCGGCCCCCTGCTGCGGATGTTTAAGACAGCACTCCCATTCAATCACTGCCCAGCCATCGAAGTCGTATTGACTCAGCTTGGAAAAAATTCCCTTAAAGTCAACTTGCCCATCACCTAAGGAGCGAAAGCGGGCCGCCCGTTCTGTCCAGGAACTATATCCGCCATACACTCCCTGGCGTCCTGTTGGGTTAAACTCGGCATCTTTGACGTGGAACATTTTGATCCGATCGCGGTAGATATCGATGAAAGCCAGGTAATCCAGCTGCTGCAGTAGGAAATGCGAAGGGTCATAGAGAATATTGACTCTGGGATGATTATTAGTCGCCGCTAGAAATTTATCAAAAGTCACACCATCGTGCAGATCTTCCCCGGGATGAATTTCATAGCAGACATCCACCCCACAGCGATCAAACTCATCCAGTATTGGCAGCCAGCGCTTTGCCAGTTCCTCAAAGCCCATTTCCACTAGCCCCGCTGGACGCTGTGGCCAGGGATACATAAAGGGCCACAATAGAGCCCCTGAGAAGCTGGCGTGCTGCGTTAATCCTAAATTTTTTGAAGCCCTGGCAGCCCAAAGCATTTGCTGTACCGCCCACTCCTGGCGCGCCACTGGATTGTCGCGTACCGACTCGGGAGCAAAACCATCAAACATCTGATCATAAGCGGGATGCACAGCAACCAGCTGCCCCTGTAAATGGGTCGACAACTCAGTGATCACTAAGCCGTGCTCAGCCAGTGTCGCCTGTACTTGAGCGCAGTAACGCAAGTCACTTGCGGCGCGTTCTAAATCAAATACACGCCCATCCCAGCTGGGTATTTGCACGCCTTTATAACCCAATCCACCGGCCCAGCGAGCAATATTTTCCAAACTGTTAAAAGGGGCCTCATCACTGACAAATTGGGCCAAAAATAGAGCCGGACCTTTAATTGTTTTCATCTGCGCGCCTCACTATGCAAGTTTTTTATATTTTTTATCTGCCTACAAAACGCAACGTAGGGCTTTTAGATAGACAGCGAAGAAACATAATGTAATCGATTACATCGCGTCATCAAAAAAAAGACATCGAGTTAGTTTTTTCCCTAAATCTTCTGTCCGAATTATCTGCATTTAACTATAAAGGTAAATTTATGTCAATAAGTTTACCTTTCGATATTTAGTAATAGCTTACTCTTTTTTCACTTTAAACTGAGATTTCCTTATTGATCAATCTCTAGCAGTGATTAAAATAAATCAGCCCTATCTGAAAAAATCAGGGCTGAGTTAATTGCTACTTAATGGGTAATTCAATCACCCGCCAATAGTGTTCCAACAAGCCCAGTGCTTGCAGAAAGCTTTCCTCTGCATTGGATTTAACGATATAGCCGGCAATGTTTTTGCTATAGGCGGCGCAGATATCTTGCTCGTCTGAGGAAGTGGTCATCACAAAAATAACGGTACCTTTTAATTCCTCATCATTGCGGATCACATCTAAAAACTCTAACCCGCCCATACGTGGCATATTTAAATCTAGCAACACAATGAAAGGGCCCTGTATTTTTTGCCGACCATTATCACCGCGTATTATTTCTAAAGCCTGGATACCGTCTTTAGCTATGTGTAAGTTGTTAGCTATTTTCAAGCTCTTTAACGCACGTTTGATACCCATGATGTCGATATCGTCGTCTTCGACTAACAATAATTGTGCTTCTTTTCTCATACAAAACCCTTCTCTGTATTTTGCTATCACAGCTAAAAAATACCCGATCAGTATCTTCAGACGCGGTGTTATCTAAGTGTGAAAATTTTCATTGTATCGCTGTGTTTAATACACTATTTCCCTGTTCAGCCATCGATTCATCGATTGGCAGGGAAAACTTAATACAGCAACCCTGTTGCTGTTCTCTATCTATCCAAACCTCGCCATTGCAGCGCTCTATGAGTTTTTTAACGATCGCCAACCCCATACCACTGCCTTCGACTTCGTCTCTGGGCTTAAGGGTCTGAAACATTTTAAATACTCTATCGCTCATCGCCGGATCTATTCCTGGTCCATCATCTGCCACACTAATGACGTGTTCAGTCGCTGAGCGTTCATAGCCAATATTTATCTGTCCCGAGCCTCCAAGGTGGTGTTTGATAGAGTTACCAATCAGGTTTTGCAGCACTTGGGTGATCATGCTCTGCTGTACAAAGATCTTGGGCAGCTCGAAGTTGACCACAAAGCCCTGTTGTTCGGTGCAGAGTAAGTCCGAGATATTGCCTATGAGCTGATTTAAATCAACCGACTGTGCCTGTATCTCTCCTACCCCCGCCCTTGAGTACTGCAACAGGCCCGCTAATAAACTCTCCAGCCTGGATATTCGTCCTTTCAGCAGCTGCATGTAAGAATCAGTCTCTGGGTCCATTTTGCCCGCCATGTTTTCTTCAATCCACTGCGCCAAATTACCGATACCGCGCAGCGGTGCCTTTAAATCGTGTGAGGCGACATAGGCAAATTGTTCCAAATCTTCGTTGGAGCGCTGCAGATCTTCGGCGTATCGGTTAATCGCAATCTCTGCTATTTTTCGACGTTGTATCTTTTGGATAGAGCCAACCATCCGCAGCGGCTTCCCCTTTGCATCCCATGCAGCTTGCCCGCTGCCAAGAAACCAAAGGTACTCACCACTTTTGTGTTGGATCCGATACTCAATTTCGAAGCGGCTTCGACCATTTAAATGGCGCTGCAGCAAAGTCGCAGCCGGTTTTCGATCATCAGGATGTAACATGCGTACAAAATTTTGTTTACTGGCTTTTACCTCTAAATT
>MABF01000117.1:0-580 GCA_002163025.1 'Osedax' symbiont bacterium Rs2_46_30_T18 | reverse complement strand
ACACTAGAACCTTCAACTGCCAGGGAAAATCGCTGTTCACTGACCCGCAGAGCCTGGGTTTGGCGAGCAACTTCCAGTGAGATCTGGCGATGAGAGCGATTCAGTTGCAACAAGTGCAGACTTGTCAGTATAGAAATTAATAACGCGCCAATTGCCGCTAACCAAGCGCTTAAGTGTAAATACAGTCGTTCACTCTTAAGCGGTGTAACACTGATCGCCCAGTTGCGTTGAGCAAAGCTGAGGTTGCTCTGAAAGTGCAAATCGTGTTTATTTGTTGCTTGGTTGCGATCACCATACAAATTCTGATTATCGTCTTTGTCCGTAATTAATAGTGCTAACTGTTGTGGCAACTTGGCACTGGCGTGCTCTATTAAATCCCCCACACGCAGTACAATTAAAGCAAAGCCCAATAACTTGCGACGACGTTCTGCAACAGCAGTCGGGACTATTCCACCCTTAAAAACCGGATAAAAAATTAGCACCCCAGACTGGCTCGACGTTTCTTGTACTAGCTTTATTCCAGCGGTCATTACCGCTTTACCGGTATCCCTGGCCGCTTGTAATGCGCTCAAACGTGCTT
>MABF01000051.1 GCA_002163025.1 'Osedax' symbiont bacterium Rs2_46_30_T18 | reverse complement strand
TTGTGCCTTGGGCTCGGGGGTATCGAGCCACTTTAGCCGGAGGGAGCAGTGTGCTGTTCAGTATCGCCAGAACTGCGCATCGTGAACAGCTCTTTCATTGGGTGGGGCCGCTGGCCACCGAAAAGGTTTATCTCTATCAGCGAAAAGAATCTAATTTACAAATCGACTCCCTCGATCAGGCGCGCAACGTAGCCACTATTATTACCACCAGAGATTTTCCCGAGCATCAATACTTGCAACAATTAGCTTTCAATAATCTGCACTTAACTTCAAAGGCAGTGGATAATTTTAGAATGTTGATGGGCTATCGAGGGGAGCTAACGGTCTCAGGCGAGTACACTGTGGGCTTTCTGTTACGCAAGGCCGGTATTCCCAGAGAAAAAATTGCCCGGACCAATGTAATGCTGTTTGAGAATGTGATCTACATTGCTCTTTCCAAAGATATTCCACTCACTGAGGTTGCCAGATGGCAAAAGGCCTTAGACAGAATCAAATTATCCAGCAATTATGTAAACATAATTAATAAATACATCACCGATTAATGCTGGAAAGGATTTGTCAGAGGCAACTCGTCAGTAAAGTTTGTGCGAAAATACTAACAGTGGTCATCCTGTAGTCCAGAAAGCTTTGCTTACTCGGCATCGTAGACGATGCGGTTTCTTCCGGATTCTTTAGCTTGATACAGTGCCACATCCGCTTTGTTGATAAAACATTGCAGTGACCCGGGCTTGTGCCAGGCAACGCCTAAACTGACAGTCACTGAGAGTTCACCGTCCACAATAGTAAAGCGAGTGTTTTCTATCTTCTCTCTGAACAGCTCGAAGTACTTGGCACATGAATCGATGGCTACTTTGTCTATAATGACAATAAATTCTTCACCGCCAAATCTGGCGACAATAAAGCCCTTGAAAATACTCTGCAAAATAGCAGAGAGCTGTACTAGCACTGCATCACCGCTATCGTGACCATAGGTGTCATTGATTTTCTTAAATAAATCTATATCGATCAATGCTATAACTAACTCGGTATCATCTGCTACGGCTTTCTTAAAGAGCTGGCGAGAATGGGTATAAAAATAACGACGGTTGTAGAGTTTAGTTAAATAATCTTTGTTGGCAGTATCTGTAATTTTCTTAAACAGTGAAATCTGCTCCATAGTGCGCAAAATCCGCCACTGGAACTCCTCGTGAATAAAGGGGGTAATGAGGAAGTCGTTGGCGCCGAATTTGATAAACCGCGCCGATAGGGTGGGATCGCTAGATGAAGAGAGCCCGATGATAGGAAAAGTGTCGCGGCTGCGGGTTTGACGAATCTTTCGGATTAGTTCAATGCCGTCCATTTCCGGCATATTAAAATCCGTGATCAACAGCTCAATCTGTGGATGTTGCTCTAATGCGGCCAGCGCTTGAAGTCCGTTTTCAACTTCAATGACGTTGAACAGTAAGCGCTGCAGTTGTTTGCAAATATGGGTGCGTAAAGTAATAGAGTCATCAGCCAACAGCACAGTAGTGTGCTTGTTGTGCAGCAACTGGTTAGCTAATTTTATTGCACTGACATAGGAGTCGCGGTTTTCTTTGTATATGTAGTCTAGCACCCCTTTATCTAACATCGCGTGGCGCTTGCGGTCATCCATAGAGGCGGTAAGCACAATAGTTGTGATACCTGCAGCTAGTACTTCATCAATGACTTCACCATTGGGGGCGTCCGGCAAATTTAAATCGGCCAGCGCCAGGAAGTATTCTGATTGCTCGATAAACTGTTTTGCCTCGGCCATGGTCGAGGCGAGGTCAAATTTACAGCTCAGCTCTGACGTTGCTAAATGCTTTATCACTTTTTGCATCAACGGGCTGTCTTCAATAATTAATAATCTGGCCATAAGTTACCATCCGCTGTAGATGCTTAATTATAATGAATTTTTTGACTCCGGATATAAGATAAATGTTTAATTCAAAAAAATATTATAGTTTTACTCGCAATGATAATCACTCACCGAAGGTCGTTGATAATCGGCAAAATGAACTGACTTTGTGTGCATATTTTGTACAGTAGCTATCGACCTTGAAGTAAAATATCTATATAATTTGCGCCCTAAATAATCCACTCGTTTACGCTTACAAGAATTTCTAAGCTACATCAGTGCAAATCAATCGACTCTCAGGTACACATCTTTGATCTCCACAGCAAATATCACTATGCAGTTTGGTGCAGAACCTCTGTTTGAAAACATCTCCGCTAAATTTGGTAACGGTAACCGGTACGGTCTTATTGGTGCAAACGGCTGCGGCAAGTCAACGTTGATGAAAATCATGAGTGGTGAGCTTGTTCCCACCTCAGGTAATGTTTCAATTACTCCAGGTGACAAGCTTGGGTGCTTGTCTCAGGATCAGTTTGCCTTCGAAGAGTATACTGTTGTCGACGCGGTAATCATGGGTGATATGCAGCTATGGGAAGTTAAACAAGAGCGCGACCGTATTTATGCACTGCCGGAAATGTCAGAGGCAGAGGGCATGAAAGTCGCTGAGCTTGAGTCGGAATTCGCCGAGATGGATGGCTACACCGCAGAGAGTCGCGCCGGTGAAATATTGTTAGAGGCCGGCATTGCAGAAGAGCTGCACTTTGGCTTAATGTCGCAGGTCGCACCGGGTTGGAAGCTACGGGTGTTATTGGCCCAGGCGCTGTTCTCTAATCCCGACATCTTGTTATTAGACGAGCCGACCAACAACCTGGACATAGATACCATCAACTGGCTGGCCGATGAGCTAAACAAGCGCAAGAGTACTATGGTCATCATTTCACACGATCGACATTTCTTAAACTCGGTCTGTACCCACATGGCCGATATCGATTATGGTGAGTTGCGTATCTATCCGGGTAACTACGAATACTTTTTGGCGGCTTCGTCGCTGATTCGCGAACAGCTACACTCGGAAAACGCCAAGAAAAGTGCTGAGATTGATGAGCTGCAAGCGTTTGTTAACCGCTTTGGTGCCAATGCCTCTAAAGCTAAACAGGCGAGCTCACGCGCTAAGAAGATGGATAAGATCAAACTGGACGATGTAAAGTCTTCCAGCAGACGTACCCCGTCGATAAAATTCAGTCAACACAAAAAACTGCATCGTCAGGCTTTAGTGCTGGAAGATGTCGGGCATGGCTTTGACGGCGAAACACTCTTCACTGGTGCTGATTTAATCCTTGAAGCCGGCGCTAAACTGGCTGTGCTGGGCGAAAACGGTGCCGGTAAAACCACTTTTATACGCTGTTTAATGGATCAGTTAACAGCTGACAGCGGTGATATTAAGTGGTCGGAAAATGCGGTAGTAGGCTATTGCCCGCAAGACAATAGTGACGATTTTGACTGCGATTTAACCTTGTTTGACTGGATGTCACAGTGGCGTACCCCAAAACATGACGACCTAAAAGTACGGGCGATGTTAGGGCGTTTGTTGTTTACCGAAAATGATTTTAATAAAAAGGCTAAAGTGTGTTCAGGTGGTGAAAAGAACAGGATGTTGTTTGGCAAGCTGATGATGCAAGACACCAACGTGTTGATCTTAGACGAGCCGACTAACCACATGGACATGGAGGCGATTGAGGCATTAAATCAAGCGCTGAAACTCTATGAGGGTACGTTGATCTTTGTCAGCCACGACCGTGAGTTTGTCTCATCTTTAGCTACCCGTGTAGTGGAGATCAAAGGGCAACAAATGACTGATTTCCAGGGTACTTATGAAGAGTTCCTGGCTAACAAAGAGCTGCTGGCTAAAGTCGCTTAAGCAGTAACTTGGCTAGTTAAGCAAATAAGCGCCGACAGCTAATCCAGCTGTTGGCGTTGTAACCGTTTAATCGCAACTGTTACCAACTTCCAACTTCCGACTAGTTTACTCTACGGCCGATAGCTGATCCCAAAAAGCTTTTGCCAGGCTGCTTAAAGGTTGGTTTTTCAGCTTAATTAAATACATAGGTACTTGGCTCTGGGAGTTGAAATTTTCCACTTGCACACTTATTAGTGCACCACTTTGCAATTCTGCTTCAATAATGTGCTGTGGCATTCGCGCCCAGCCCATGGCTGAAACGAGCAGCGCTTTCTTCATTTGATAGTCATTGACATACCAGCGCTGGCCGCCAAGTAAGACATTAATGTGATCAAAGGGGGCTAGCGACCCAGTATCTGAAATCAGTATGTGTGGCTTCAAGCGCAACTCCTGATGGCTGACCAGTTCCCCTGAGGGTACTGATAAATATCCGGGAGCGGCCACAGTCAGCATATTAATTTGGCTGATTTGCACAAATTCATGTTGCTGATCCAGTCCGATATTTGGGCCAATCGCCAGATCGGTTTTCTCTAATTGTAACTGTTCTAAGACACCTGACAAATGTTCAGTATTGATTTGCAGGCGCATTTTTTCATGCTCTGTTGAGAACTGCTTTATCTTTTCCAGCACCGGTGGCAGCGCGCACATTGCGCTCAGTGAGATGGACAGCAGCGGCATATCGGCACTGGCCAGTTGATGGCCCAACAGCTCCAGGCGATTCGCTTGTTTAATCAGTAGCTTCGCCTGGCGATAGAACACTTTGCCTTCAGTGGTCAGTTCGGGCCGATAACTGTTCCGGTCAAACAGGCAAATCGAAAATTGTTTCTCAAGAGTCTTCACCGCGGCGCTGATACTTGGCTGAGTCTTAAAGAATGCCGCCGCAGCTGCTCTGAAACTGCCGTGCTCAACAACCGCAAGAAAGGCTTTTAGCTGATCGTTAGTCATGTTTTTTCGCAATAAATGATAGATTTAAGCTTTCAAGATCATAAAAATAGCAATTATCTTACTATCATTAATTACTTTAAGCTAGCGATACAAAATATTGACAATATGACGATATAGAACAGGAGAGCACATTGACTACAGCACTATTGATCATGCTTGGCGCGGGACTGATTACCGGATTCTCAAAATTTTCAGTAGGGGGGATGGGGTTATTAATTTTGCCGGTGATCATGATTGCCTTCCCGGGGCCTCAGGCGCTGGGTATTATCTTGCCCATGTATATCATTACCGATGTGCTGGCGGTGATCAGCTATAGAAAGAACATCCACTGGGGACTAATAGCACGGCTGTTACCGGTTTGTCTGGCAGGGGTGGTACTGGGTGGCTGGTTACTGGCGAATATTGACCCAGGTCAGTTCAGCTGGTTACTGGGATTGATGATAGTTTCAATGCTGGTTTTAGGGGTCGTGCTGGATAACACTAAATCTAACTTGATGCGTCATCCTGCCAGCGGCTATCTTAGTGGCCTGTTAGGCGGTTTTGTCAGTCTTACCTCCAATGCCGCCGGTCCTATCTTTAGTCTCTATTTCATGGAGCAAAAGCTCTCTAAAGAGACTTATATAAGCACCCGCGCCTGGGCTTTTTTACTGCTCAATTTGGCCAAAGTGCCGATGCTTTTTTCTCTGGGATTACTCAGCGTAGAATCAACTATTATCAGCTTGCAAAGTATCCCAGGCTTAGTTGTAGGTGCTGGCATCGGCTACTGGCTGCTGGGGAAACTAAAGCTAGCGCAGTTTAAATGGCTGATCAGAATCATGGCCTCACTGGCGGCAATCAAGTTGCTGGTGGTGGGTTAGCTCGCTTGGGAAAAGGTCGTTCTGGGGCCGCGATTGGTACAGCTGATCTGTTGGTGGCTGACGCAAAAAAGTTGGGTTCAGTCGCTGCTGTTAAGCGTCAGAGCATATTCGCCGACTCAATTATTGCGTAGAATAGAAATAATAGATTGTAGGAGAAGCCGCAAATGGACGCGTTATCAAAACAAAACTGTACTGCCTGTGATGCCAGTGCCAAGTTGCTAAGTACTAGCGGCATTGCCGCCCTTATGCCAAAAGTTGCCGGCTGGGAGCTGCTTGAAGACGGTGGCATTAAAAAGTTAAGTCGAAAATTTTTGACCAAAAATTATGTGAAATCTGTGGCTTTTGCCAATGCGGTGGCCGAGTTGGCGCAGAGCATAAACCATCATCCGCAGATCGTTTTAGAATATGGCTCGGTCACCGTTATTTGGTGGAGCCATAATATTCAGGGGTTGCATAAAAATGATTTTATTATGGCGGCCAAAACCTCTGAATTGTTTTAGCGCTACTCCACAAAGGGGATAACCAGACTGCCAGGCGATGCATTAGCGGTTGCGGTTGTCTGGTTAATCGACTTTGCTATTAGTGCTCGCTTTGTCTTGGTCTTTGCGCTGCGTTGGCAGCAGTGCATTGAGCAAGTCCAGCGGTAGCGGGAACAGAATAGTAGAGGTCTTTTCCCCGGCTATTTCAGTCAGAGTCTGCAGGTAGCGCAGCAAAATAGCATTGGGCTCGACTGCCAGTTTGCTGGCGGCTTCCACCAGTTTATCTGCCGCCTCAGTCTCACCGGAGGCGTGAATGACTTTAGCGCGTCGGGTACGCTCGGCCTCAGCCTGACGGGCAATTGCCCTGATCATCGTTTCATTCAGGTCGACGTGTTTTATTTCGACATTCGACACTTTAATGCCCCAACCGTCAGTGCGTGCGTCTAGAATGCTCTGAATATCGGTATTTAACATCTCCCGGTTGGCCAGTATCTCGTCTAGCTCGTGCTGACCCAATACCGAACGCAAGGTGGTCTGCGCCAGTTGTGAAGTCGCCTGCAAAAAATCTTCGACGTTGATGATGGCTTTTTGTGGATCTATGACCCGAAAGTAGATTACCGCATTGACCCGCACAGAAACATTATCGCGACTGATCACATCTTGACTGGGAACATCCATAACCACTGTGCGCAAGTCTACCCGCACCATTTGTTGAATGATCGGGATCACAATGATCAGCCCCGGTCCCTTGACTCTTTCAAAGCGACCTAGGAAGAAGATTACCCCGCGTTCGTATTCGCGCAGCACGCGAAACATGCTGATAATGATAGATAACAGGATGAAAACACTGATGCTGATCAACAGCATATTGGTGTCGATAATCAGACCTGGCATATTAACCTCCCCGATTTTTGCTGGACACTATTAAGGTCAACCCTTCAATCGCCTCTATAGAGACAATCTGTCCTTTTTTTAGATCTTCTGGGCTATAAGCCGCCCAGCACTCGCCGCCCATGATTACTTTTCCCATGCCGCTAAAGTCACTCGTCGCGTAGGCACTGGCGCCCAATATTGCCTCTTGGCCACTGACGACTTGTTTTTCCCGTGAGCGCCACAGGTAGCCCAGCACAAACAGAATAAAGGCTGAGCTGAGTAGGGCTATCGGCATAATCAACATCAGTGACACTTTAAATTCTTGTACTTGAGTATCTATCAGAAAAATAGAGCCGACCACAAAGGCGACGATGCCACCAATGCCGAATACCCCGAAACTGGGTATCATCGTTTCCACCACTAAAAAGGCTATCCCCAGCAGTATCAGACCTAAACCTGCATAGTTTAACGGCAGCATCTGAAAGGCATACATAGCGATAACCAGAGAGATACCACCGATTACCCCGGCGACCCCCATTCCCGGGCTGTAGAATTCCAGCAATAGACCGTAAACGCCAGCCAGCATTAATAAATAGGCAATGTTGGGGTCGGTAATGGTGGCGATAAACTGGCTGCGCCAATCGGGCTGTCGATAATCGAGACTGGCGCCGCTAAGCTGCAGTTTTAATCCTTGTACCAGTGGCAGCTGAGGATCGCTGAGCAACGTTAATAATTGTTCTGGGGACTGAGCCATTATATTGATAACATTTTTCTCCAGTGCTTCAATTGCCGTGAGTGTGGCGGCCTCTGTAACCGCCAGTTCAGCCCACTGCTGGTTGCGTTTGCGCAGTTGAGCCAGCGAGCGAATATAGGCGACAGAGTCATTCAGTACTTTGTTTTCCATCGCCGTAGGTTTGCTTTTATCACCTTTTTGTGGAGTGGGGCTGGGCATAGGTCCACCAATCATCACCGGGGTGGCCGCACCGAGTGTAGTGGCTCTGGCCATAGCCGCGACGTGACAGGCATAAAGAATGTAAGTACCGGCACTGGCGGCCCTTGCGCCTTGCGGGTGGACTAGGCAGACAATGGGAATGTCTGAGCTGAGTATGCGCTGATTGATGTCACGTAAACTGGAACTTAAGCCGCCGGGGGTGTCGATAGTGATAAAGATAGCGGGGGGGAGAGGCTGTTGATGGGCCCGGTCGATCTCTCTGACCAGGTAGTCACTGACTGCCGGGCCGATGGCGCCGTCGATGGCCAATACTGGCACTTGAACAGCCACTGGAGTAGCTATAGCTTCGACGGACGGTGCATTTAGACTGTGAGTTGCACCGCTCAATAATAGGGGACAGAGCAAAAGTATCCCAAATATTATGCGCAACATGAGGAGATTCCATTTCCAACTCACTGCGCATTATAGATCAAATTTTGTACAATGTCTTAGCTTTTAGGCCATTGACCGGCGCTGATTTACGCCGCTGGTTGCAGTCAGAAATTTGCCGCAGCCCATGTTGATGACTTCATTAGAGTTATTCTAACCATTGAACAAATGGGCCCGGGCACTGATAGCTCTGAGCCTTAATCAGGCATATACTGTAGTCCTTCTCTTAAACAGAGGGCAAGATTATGAGTATCACTGCGCGCGTTGATGACTATCTTAATGCTCAAGATATCCTCTTCAACACAGTTCAACACAGCCACTCCAACAGCTCCGTTGGCAGTGCTATCGCGGCCCGAATCCCACCGATGAATATTGCCAAGGCAGTGGTCTTAGAAGACCATGAAGGCAGACACCTGATGGCGGTGCTACCAGCGGATCGAAAAATTAACATTCATAAACTGGAAGACAGCCTGGATCTCACTCTACACTTAGTCACTGAACCTAAGCTCTATGACATGTTTAAAGATTGCGAGCAGGGAGCCGTTCCCGCGGTAGGTCAGGCCTATAACATGAATGCGATTTACGATGAAGAATTAGGCCGTTTAAAAGATATCTATCTGGAAGCTGGAGACCATGAAACGCTTATTCATTTAAACAGAGAACAGTTCGATAAGTTAATGATTAATACCATGCATACTAATTTCAGTAATGAAGAGTTGCATTGATCGTTTATAAGCTCTGCACTCCCCCATGGGAGTGCCAGGCTTCTTTTGTCTTAAAATCACTTCAATAGCATTCGCGCACAGATAACCGATTGGCGCTGATAGTTTTCTGATCGGAAAAATTACTATTTTAACATTCTGAAATTAATATGTTTTTTTGCTTGCGATGGCACTTTCAGTTGAAAGTAAAGGCTGTATCTTTAATGTTGTTTTGCTTTTATCAGTATTATTATCAACTTGAGTTGTTATTCAACACCCCGGTGCTGAAATTTTACAAACAACTGCAATATTAGCTTTCTGCTATGGCTATAAATCAGCCCCTGTGGCTTGTTTTAGCTGTTTGATTTTTAAAATTTCCAGTGCTAGCTTTAGCCACAGAGAGTTGTTGAAAATCATCGTTATGGCATTCCCTATTGAATTAGATCTGTGCTCAGTAAGCTCTTCCTCTCTTTTTCACTACTGATAGTTTTAGCGTCTATTTCTTATTGCATGGCAGTGGTTCTTTGATAATAAAGGGATTTTATTATGAGCAAAGAAACAACTGGGCAAGGCTTTCGTTTTACTCTACGTATCAAATTTATCATTACCGCTATTCTCA
>MABF01000015.1 GCA_002163025.1 'Osedax' symbiont bacterium Rs2_46_30_T18 | reverse complement strand
TTAGGGCTGCTGATACCGAAGTTTTAGCTTGATGATAACCACAAAAATAATTGCTAATGACAGCTATTCAAGGAGATTTCCAATGCTTAACAAAACTCTTATTGCGGCCTCAATAACGGCGGCACTATTTTCTGGGGCAGTCAATGCCGCAGTTGAAGTTAATTGGTGGCATGCTATGGGCGGCACCAACACAGAAAGAGTCAACAAGATCGCCGCTGACTTCAACGCTCTACAGAGCGAGTTTAAAATCAATGCTGTTTACAAAGGCAATTATACTGAAACTATGACCGCCGCTATCGCTGCTTTCAGAGCGAAAAAGCAGCCGCATATAGTGCAAGTTTTTGAAGTAGGCACTGCGACTATGATGGCCGCCAAAGGCGCTGTTTATCCAGTGGAACAAGTGATGAATGACTCTGGTGTTGCACTGGATAAATCTGACTACTTGCCTGCGGTTATTTCCTACTACCAAACACCACAGGGTGAGTTGCTGTCGATGCCTTTTAACAGCTCAACGCCGGTCCTTTGGTACAATCAGGATGCTTTTGCCAAAGCGGGTGTAACTGCTGCTCCTAAAACCTGGGATGAAGTTTCCAGCGTTTCCAAGAAGTTAGTTGATAGCGGTATGAAATGCGGTATCGCAGTGGGCTGGCAGTCATGGGGACTGATCGAAAACTACAGTGCCTGGAACAATATTCCACTTGGCACTAAGCAAAATGGCTATGCGGGTCTGAGCACTGAACTGAGTTTCAACAACAAAAACGTCACCGGCAATCTACAGCGCCTTGCCGATATGCAAAAAGATGGCAGTTTCACTTACGGTGGCCGTCGCGGTGAAAGTTTAGCGATGTTCACCAACGGTGACTGTGGTATGTGGATTAACTCATCCGCCTATTATGGTTCTATCAAAGGTCAGGCCAAATTTAAGTACGCCCAGGCAATGATGCCGTTTGATTCAAGTGTCGCAAGTGGGCCTCAGAATTCTATCATTGGTGGTGCTACGCTATGGACACTGCGTGGCCATGACAAGGAAGACTACAAAGGTGTAGCTGAGTTCATGAAGTACTTGTCCTCATCCGAAGTACAAGCTTGGTGGCATCAGGAGACTGGCTATGTACCTATCACCACCTCAGCCTACAAACTGAGTCAGGAGCAAGGTTTTTACAAAGAAAACCCAGGGACTGACGTTGCTATCAAGCAGTTGAGTCTGAACACTCCAACCGAGAATTCTCGCGGTCTACGCTTTGGTAACTTCGTGCAAATTCGCGACATTATCAACGCTGAGATGGAAATGATCTGGAACGGTTCTAAGAACGCAGAAACAGCGATGAACGATGCTGTAGATCAAGGCAACAAACTATTACGTAAGTTTGAAAAAGCTAACAAGTAATAGCCGCTAAAAGTACTAGCAGCGGAATCGGCAAGGCGGGAATTGCATTTTTCAGCCCTTGCTGTTCCGCTGTAATTACTACGGGCCCACTAGATAAATAGTGGGCTATAGCCATCGTACAGGTTGGTGAATAAACCTGGTCAATGATCGCTCTATCCACTTTTACATTCAGGCAACAGGCATTCGCTCAACAGCACTGTAGCAACTCAGCGTAGGAATCTCGATGCAAAAACGTGTCCACTACAACACATCGTATTTGCCTTATTTATTGGTTGCGCCGCAAATAATTATTACCTTAGTATTTTTTATTTGGCCCGCCATGCAGGCACTATATCAATCCTTTTTACTCGAAGATGCCTTTGGCTTATCCAGTGAGTTTGTCTGGTTTGATAACTTTGTAGAACTCTATGACAACCCAAATTACCTTAGCTCTTTCATCAGAACCGCCTTTTTCTCTTTCGCAGTGGCCGGTCTGTCGATGGGCGTGGCACTGTTTTTTGCGGCACTTGCCGACCGCGTAGTTAAAGGCGCACAGGGCTACAGGACATTATTGATTATTCCCTATGCTGTGGCCCCAGTATTGGCCGGTACCCTGTGGCTATTTCTGTTTAACCCTACACTGGGAATTATGACCTATTTCCTGGATATGATAGGTATCAACTGGAACCATAAACTCGATAGTTCACAAGCGATGGGCTTAGTAATTCTGGCCGCCGCCTGGAAGCAAATCAGCTACAATTTCCTGTTTTTTGTCGCCGCCATGCACTCTATTCCCAAGTCTTTAATTGAAGCTGCGGCCATCGACGGGGCAGGGCCTGCGCACCGATTTCGCACTATAATATTCCCGCTCATCTCGCCAACCACTTTTTTCCTGTTGGTGGTCAATATTATCTACGCCTTCTTTGACACCTTCGGCATTATCCATGCTGTCACAGCAGGTGGCCCGGGTAACTCCACTGAAATATTGGTTTACAAAGTGTTCAATGATGGTTTTGTCGGTCTGGATTTAGGCGGCTCAGCAGCGCAATCGGTGATCCTGATGTTTATCGTTATCGCTTTAACGGTGATCCAGTTTAAATACATAGAACGCAAGGTGGAATACTAATGGTAGAAAATAGACCTATGACGACTTTTATCAGTCACAGTGTACTGATTATCGGCGTCGCTCTTATAGTATTTCCTATCTGGATCATGCTGGTAGCTTCTTCTCACGATGCACTGCGGCTCACTCAAGTACCACTGCCGCTGCTGCCGGGGGATCAGTTTTGGGAAAATATAAAACTACTCTTTAGCAGCAAAACTTTCGGCGCCCCGATTCACTTGTCGCTGCTCAATAGCCTGGCAATGGCAATGATGATCAGCCTGGGAAAAATATCCATCTCAGTGATATCTGCATTCGCTATCGTCTATTTTAAATTTCGTTTTCGCATGTTCTTTTTCTGGATGATATTTGTCACTTTAATGCTGCCTGTTGAAGTGCGCATACTCCCCACTTACGAAGTAGTCGCCAGCCTGGGCATGCTAGATTCTTATCTGGGTCTCAGCGTACCGCTGATCGCCTCTGCCACTGCCACATTCATGTTCCGCCAGACCTTCCTGACTATTTCAGATGAGTTAATGGAAGCCTCAAGAATTGACGGTGCCAGTCCTATGCGCTTCTTTTTTGATGTGGTTATCCCCATGTCCAGAACCAACATAGCTGCACTGTTTGTGATTTTGTTTATCTATGGCTGGAATCAGTACCTGTGGCCGCTGTTGATCACCACAGATCCCGATATGTACACAGTAGTGATGAGCATCAAACAGATGCTGGAATCTGGCGAGAGTGAGCCCATGTGGCACATGATCATGCTAACGGCGCTGTTCGCGATGTTACCGCCCGTTCTGGTGGTTGTATTTATGCAAAAAATATTTGTCAAAGGCCTGACCGATTCGGAGAAGTAAAATGTCAACAATCAATATGCAACAACTTAAAAAATCTTACGAAGATACCCAGGTCATTCACGGCATTGACATCGACATAGTAGACGGCGAATTTATCGTCTTAGTCGGTCCCTCCGGTTGCGGTAAGTCCACTTTGCTGCGCATGGTCGCAGGATTGGAGAGTATCAGTGACGGCGAAGTGAAAATAGACGATAAAGTGGTCAATAAGCTGGAGCCTAAAGATCGCGGAATCGCCATGGTCTTTCAAAATTATGCCCTCTATCCCCATATGACCGTTTACCAGAACATGGCCTACGGCTTAAAACTGATGAAATTGCCTAAAGAAGAAATTGTTCAGCGGGTACAAGAAGTTGCTGAACTGTTGCAAATTGAACAGTTTTTAGAGCGCCGGCCGAGTAACTTATCGGGCGGCCAAAGGCAGCGCGTGGCGATGGGGCGGGCAATAGTGCGCAAGCCGAAAGTGTTTCTGTTTGATGAACCACTGTCTAACTTAGATGCCAAATTAAGAGTACAAATGCGCATGCAAATTAAAACCTTGCAGCGCAATTTAGGCGTTACCACACTGTACGTCACCCACGATCAGGTCGAGGCGATGACCATGGCCGACCGATTGGTGGTACTAAAGGATGGAATAGCGGCACAAATAGGTACACCGATGGAAATCTATGATGATCCGCACAATCAATTTGTCGCCGGGTTTATCGGCTCCCCCGCGATGAATTTTATCGACTGTACAATCTCTGATGAGGTGATAGATATCGGTGGTCAAAAAATGCCGCGCCCTACTGATGTCACACAGCGCGGGTCAGTAGTGTTGGGAATCAGACCTGAGCACTTTATCAATACTGCCGATCAACCTGCCATTCAGGGACAGGTAGATATGATTGAAAAAGTGGGCGCCAGTGTCTTTTTGTATGTAAAATGCGACCATATCGAAGAACTGATCGTCATTCAGCGTGAGGGGCACAGTCAAGTACAAATAGGTGAATTAGTCCCTATTAACCCCAATCTCAATAAACTTTATTTCTTTGATAAGAATACCCAACAGCGACTTTATTAAGCGAAGACATAAACATGATAGTAACACCTATAACGGCCCACAGAGGCCTCTCCAGCTTAGCTCCCGAGAACACCTTATCTGCGTTGCGCTTAGCCGCAGAGCACGGGGTACAATGGGTAGAGATAGACGCTATTGCCTGTGGCGATGGCACCATCGTCATGTGGCACGACAACAGTGTCGATCGCTGCTCAGACGGCAGCGGTGCTATGTCGCAACACAGTGCCCAGAGCATAAAACAACTCGATTGCGGCTCCTGGTTCAGTGAGCAATATCGCGGCGAGAAGATGGCCACCATTGAAGAGGCGATAGTGCTAATTCAAGCATTAGGTTTGGGTTTAAACCTGGAGTTTAAGCTCTACGATAACAGCGTAGATACCGTAGTAGCACCCGTGTTAGCACTGCTCAAAAAACACTGGACAGATTTTGATAAATTGATTATTTCCAGCTTTGACCAGCCAGCTCTTGAATATTGCCATCGCCAGCAGCCAGAGTTACAACTGGCAAAACTCTATGAGAAAATCCCCGAAAACTGGCTGCAACAAATGCAGGCAATCAATGCCGTCACTTGTCACTGTGATTACGAACACTTGCAACAATCTCAAGTGGTTGAGTTGCATCGCGCCGGCTATGAAGTTTACTGCTACACCCCCAACACTGCAGCAGCTGTTGAACAGCACTGGGATTGGGGTATTGAAGGCATTATCACCGACTACCCACAAAAATTCTCCGCGCTATTGAGCACTTCTATACCCGGCGACCGCGAATCCGGTACCGAGAAAAGCATTTGAAACTTAATAGCAGGCAGCAACAGATATTAGAGCTGATCAGCGCTGAACAATTCGTCAGCGTCGAATTTTTAACCCAGCATTTTGATGTCGCGGCGCAAACCGTACGCAGGGACATTACACAGCTCTGCGATTTAGGCCTAGCCAGGCGTCATCACGGTGGGGCCGGACAACTGCCCAGTGCTGAGAACTTATCTTTTGGCAACAGACGGGTCATTAATGCTGCTGCCAAACAGTCAATAGCCCAGCGGATCGCCGCTGAGATTCCAGATAACGCCTCGATCGCCTTAGGCATAGGTACGACCATTGAAGCTGTCGCCAAAGCCCTTCTCAACAAAAAAGGGCTGAAAATTATTACTAACAACTTGAATGTCGCCAGTATTTTTTATCAGAGTAGCGATGCTCAAGTACTGGTCAGTGGCGGAAGATTGCGCCCGTTAGATCAAGATTTAGTCGGCGATCAAGTGGTCAGTTTTTTTAATAGTTACTACGTCGATTTCGCTATTATCAGCGTTGGCGCTCTGGATCAGCAACGTGGCTTAATGGATTTTGATACTGACAATGTCGCGATTACCCAAAGCATATTGAACAACTGCAGCAAGAAGATTCTGGCGGTTGATGACAGCAAATGGAACAAAAAAGCTTTTGCCAGTGTCGCCACTTTCGCCGCCATCGATAAATTTTATACCGACCAATTACCCGGCTCTGACATCTGTCAAAGCCTTGAGAAAGAAAAAGTCCAGATGATTGTCTGTGACCAGGAAACACACTAAATGACTCAGCCCACTGCCCTGCCTAAAAAAATAGATCAAATAAAATTTGTACTCAGCGATGTCGATGACACACTGACCAGCAACGGACAACTGAGGCCCGAAACTTATCAGGCGATGCACCGCCTGGTGAATGCAGGTATCATCTTCATTCCCATCACTGGCGGCTGCGCTGGCTGGTGCGACTCATTTTCCAGGCTCTGGCCCGCCGCTGCGGTTATCGGTGAAAACGGTGGCTTCTATTTAAAGCGTCAGGCCAACAATCACATTGACTATCATTTTTGGCAGAGTGAAACTGAGCGCCTGGACAATACTCAAAGGCTACTACAGATAGCACAAGAGGCAATTACTCAGGTCCCTGAAGTACGTCTGGCAAAAGATCAGTGTTATCGTCTAGTAGATGTCGCTATAGATTACAATCAGGATATTTCCGGCATTAGCCCAGCACAACTGGCGAAGATACTGGCGGTTTTTCACGGCCACGGCGTCAACGCCAAGGCCAGCTCTATTCATGTCAATGCCTGGATTGGCGATTACAACAAAAAGGCGATGGCCTGCAAGCTACTGGCCAGCGAATTTCAACTCACAGCCGCACAAATGCAACAGCAAGTACTGTTTATCGGCGATTCGTTAAACGATGAAACTATGTTTGAATTTTTCCCCAACAGCGTCGGTGTTGCCAATATCGAGCAGCAGCTAGCGCAGCTAGAATCCAAACCTAAATGGATTACCCAGGCCTCTTATGGGCAGGGCTTCGAACAAATGGTTGACGCGGTGCTGGCTGACTAGACTAAATTGCACCAGCCAGCTTTTATCTATCACTCGTACTTCTCCTCCAGCAGAGATTCCAGTGGGTAGCCACGAAATGATTTATCGGTAGATAATACTATATGGCTGCTCAAATTGACCATCCCCGGGATAATATCTAATAGCTCATCAACAATTTGGTTAAAGCGGATCATATCGGCTGCAGCGACCCGCAAAAACATGTCAAAACTACCGGAAACGGTATAACACTCTATCAACTCGGGGATAGCTCTGGCACAGCTTAAAAAATTTTGAAAGCCATCAGTGCTTTGATCCTGCAGCTTAACGGTAATAATTGCCATCACACTGCGACAAGCTTTGTCCAAATTGACAACGCCAATGTATGGCCCTATTAAGCCCGCTTGCTCTAATTTTTTTACCCGGTTCAAACAGGAGCTAGGAGATAAATTTACGTGTTGCGCCAACTCCTGATTTGTTATTCTGGCATCACTTTGCAGTAACGAAAGAATATTTCGATTAATTTTATCTAAGCGCATTTAACTCACCCACAATCCTTATCTTTAAATTATCGACATATATTAATCTTTGAAACTCAACTGTCAAGCCCGTATTCAAAGGCTTTAGTATATAAGAGCAAGATTATCAATGTCATATTCAAACAAACGACAAACAGAATTATATTTGGCATTAAACTATTTAAAGCTATTAAATTTAAAATATAAGCAAATTTAGACAGCTCATTTTGCCTACTTTTCTTTAAACTGTATGCATACTAATTAATACTGTAATTGCTGCCCCAGTGCTGGAGATTCATCAATGTTGTTCATTCGCCCTAGTAAACTAACCGATCTGGACGCGCTGTTAGCTATTTCCAATAACGTCGGAGATGGCATGACTTCAATGCCAAAATGTGCCAAGAGCTGGGAACTTAAACTTCAATCTTCTGCAAATGCATTTAACCCTGACAACAGCGGTCAGCAGGACTGTTATTTCATGGTACTGGAAGACAGCGACAGCGGCGACATTGCCGGGACTACCGCTATTTACAACGGCATAGGTACTACCCAGCCTTTTTATTCCTATCAGCGCTCAACCATCACCAACAAAAGCATCACTTTAAACACTAGCAAGCAGAACGAAACGTTAACCTTAGTGGAACATTTTAAAGGGGCCACTGAAGTGGGTTCACTGTTCTTGCTGCCGCAATACCGTAAACCCGGTGTCGGGCAAATGTTAGCGCGCGCCCGTTACCTATTAATGGCGGATGCCACCGAGCGCTTCTCTGATAAGGTCATGGCTGAGCTACGCGGCTGGTTTAACGAAGCCGGTGACTCGCCATTGTGGCAGGCATTAGGCAGTAAATTTTTTGACATGCCTTTTCAAAACGCCGTCACTATCGCAGCCACTGAAGGCTCTGCCTTCATCACTGAGTTGATGCCAAAGCACCCTATTTACGTAGATTTACTACCCCAGGCGGCCAGAGAAGTACTGAGCAAACCCAACGACTCCTCTGCCCCGGCACTTAGAATGCTGGAAAAAGAAGGATTCAGACACAGTGGATTGATTGATTTGTTTGACGGCGGCCCATCTGTGGATATAAAACTCAGCGAGATCAAAACCATTAAGGACAGCCGCGTCAGCCAGTTTCAAAGTACTGACCAGCTAAAGGGCAGTGATCAGGATTTCTATATCACCAACACTTCACTGAATGACTTCTGCATGACCATGGCTAAAGGGCGGATCTCTGACAATGGCACTTTGCTATTAGCGCAACAGACCATAGACTTATTAAAACTTGATCAGCACAGCAGCTCTGTGCGCTTTGTCACTGTAATGCATTCTAAGAAATCCAGCAGCTTGAATTCTCGGGCTGCTTGATCTAGTTAACACAAACACTGGGCTCAGTGGTAAGCAGTAAAAAGCCTGTATTTCTTGGTCGAAATACAGGCTTTTTTATTGGGGCAAGGGGTAAGGGGTAAGGGGTAAGTGACATCAAATTTTACCTCCCTGATGTAGTGACGTTAGTGTAGCGCTGCCAAATGGGCCACTAAACGCTCTAAGTCTTCTGGTGTATCAATACCAGGCGGCGGCGTTTCAAGGGCCGTCGCCACATGGATACGCTCTCCATACCACATCGCTCGTAACTGCTCAAGACACTCCGTTTGCTCTACTGCAGCTGGAGCCCAGTTGACGTATTTCTTTAACAGTGCCACTGTGTAGGCATATATACCAATGTGTCTCTGCCAGGCAAACCCCTCGGGCATCTGAGCTGGCTGTTGTTGACTGAAAGCCTCTCGCGGCCAGGGAACCGGGGCGCGACTAAAATATAACGCCAAACCATTTATATCGGTCAGCACTTTGACAGTGTTAGGGTTCAGCAGCACATCTAAGTCGCTGATAGGCTCGCTTAACGTGGCGATACTCGCTAACTTCTGGGCACTTAAATTCTCTGCGACTTGGTTGATAATTGAAGCGGGAATCAACGGCTCATCCCCCTGCACATTAACCACTAATTCATCATCCGCTAAACCTAACTGTGCGACTACTTCCTGCAACCTGTCGGTGCCTGTCGGGTGATCTGCATGGGTCATGCACACATGGGCACCAAAGCTCTTTGCTACTTTTTCAATGCGCGGATCATCTGTGGCTATCACCACCCTTTTAGCAGCACTGCTGACAGAGCGTTCATACACATGCTGGATCATAGGCTTGCCGGCGATGTCCGCCAGCGGCTTGCCGGGGAATCTGGTAGAGGCGTAGCGCGCCGGTATAACAACGGTAAAATCCATTATTTTTTTAATCTCTCGTCGGTGCTTAATGTACGGGCTTCTGTCTCTAGCATCACAGGAATGCCATCTTTGATCGGATAAGCCAAACCACTGCTGCGACAAATTAGTTCGTTCTTCGCCCTGTCCCATTCCACAGGGGCTTTGGATACCGGACAAACCAATATATCTAGTAACTTTTTGTCCATCATCTCACTCTC
>MABF01000299.1 GCA_002163025.1 'Osedax' symbiont bacterium Rs2_46_30_T18 | reverse complement strand
CATCGATTGGGTGACTCGCTTTGTCATCCAGGGCGAAAATTTACAGGCATTGGCGCAATACCCGCACACCGCGCAGCAGTTAAGTTACTGCAAAACAGTGATAAAAACAGTATTAGAGCGCTCTGTAAAGCAGGAGTTAAGCGCGCTGTGCAAAGGGCTGTCCGGTCAATTTATCGAGCCCGGCCCCAGCGGAGCGCCGACCCGTGGTCGCTTAGATACGCTGCCGACCGGGCGTAATTTTTTCTCTCTGGATAACCGTTCTGTTCCCTCCAAGGCTGCCTGGGCGCTGGGGCAGCAATCGGCTCAGGCGTTGATTAACCGGCATCTGCAGGAGCATGGTAGTTACCCGCAGCAGTTGGGGTTGTCAGTGTGGGGCACAGCCACAATGCGCACCGGTGGTGACGATATCGCGCAGGCGTTTGCACTGATGGGGGTGCGTCCAGTATGGGCGGCAGGTTCCCAGCGAGTTGTCGACATTGAAGTTATCCCCTGCATGCAGATGGGCCGCCCCAGAGTTGATGTAACACTGCGTGTCTCAGGATTCTTCCGCGATGCTTTTGCCAATGTAATGAAACTCTATGACACTGCGGTACAAGCGATAGTGAATATGGATGATCCAGGGCACAGTAATGTCATCGCAGATAACGTGCAGCGCCGCTGTGACGAGCTGATCGACAGCGGCGTAGAGCCAGAGCAAGCGCTGCGTCAAGCCAGTTATCGGGTGTTTGGCTCAAAGCCTGGAGCGTACGGCGCCGGGTTACAGGGGCTGATCGATGAGCGCTGCTGGTCGCAAGCCAGTGACTTATCCGACGCCTACTTAAACTGGGGCGGTTACGCCTACACCAACAGTGCTGAAGATGCGGTAGTTGCCACGGATGCCTTTGCCCATCAATTATCCACACTGCAAGTGGTGGTGCAAAATCAAGATAATCGCGAGCACGACATCTTGGATTCTGATGATTATTACCAGTTTCAGGGGGGCATGAGCAATGCGGTCAGTCAGTTATCAGGCAGCGATCCGGTGATTTACCACTCTGATCACAGTAATCCGGCTAAACCTATTATTCGCACTTTAAAAGAAGAGTTGAATCGGGTGATTCGCTCCAGAGTATTAAACCCAAAATGGTTAGCGGGGATGCGCGAGCACGGCTACAAGGGTGCTTTTGAGATGACCGCCAGTGTCGATTATATGTTTGCCTACGATGCCACAACGAACCTGATTGACGACTACCAGTATAAAAAAGTGGCCGACACTTTATTGTTCGACCCGCAGAACCAGCACTTTTTGCAGCAAAACAACCCTCACGCCCTGGAGGAGATGGCCGAGCGCTTGCTAGAGGCCACCCAGCGTGGGCTATGGGAAAACCCTGAGGGATATGAGGATAAGTTACAAGACCTGCTTTTATCCTTAGACGAGCAACAAGAAATGGGAACTGAGTCTTGAATATCCAAGCACAGAAACAGCAGAGAGTATTTAAAAACCCACATACGCTGATGATACAAGGTACGACTTCAGATGCCGGTAAAAGTATTTTAGTGGCGGCACTTTGTCGGATTTTAGTCCAAAACGGGGTTTGTGTAGCGCCGTTCAAATCGCAGAATATGGCTCTGAACAGCGCCGTCACTAAAGAGGGTGGGGAAATCGGCCGGGCTCAGGCAGTGCAAGCACAAGCGG
>MABF01000214.1 GCA_002163025.1 'Osedax' symbiont bacterium Rs2_46_30_T18 | reverse complement strand
CATTGGAAAAATTTCCAATATAGGAAATGGCCCCACCCCAACTACCAACTTAGTTAGCAGTAAATCTTTAGACGCATAAAACATCTGGTCCTGAGTCGCCAGATAATCAAAATCACGCTTAAGTTGTCGCATCGACTCTTGTATCTGAGCCACGCTGGTCTCGCTCATCAATCTGCTGGCCGCCGAAAATTCATACTCAGGGTCACTGTCGTGATCAATACAGTGACTGATGTACTTCATATTGGCGCT
The DNA here is from genome assembly GCA_002163025.1 of 'Osedax' symbiont bacterium Rs2_46_30_T18. Classification (GTDB taxonomy): domain Bacteria; phylum Pseudomonadota; class Gammaproteobacteria; order Pseudomonadales; family Balneatricaceae; genus Rs1. The sequence goes on along the minus strand of MABF01000214.1, from coordinate 9,519 downwards.
TTTGATCTGATCGCTGAGCGGGCCATCTAAACGCCAGCGAATCGGCAAGTTGACCAAGTATTTGATCTTATTATCAGGCTGCAATTCGATGATGCCAATCTTCTCCAGCTCGCGTAATAACAGGTAAATCTGCTGCTCACTCAACTGGCACTCTGCCCCGATACGCTTTAAATCCACCCAGGAAACTAACAGCAGTAAAAACGCAAAAGTCCTGGAACTCTTCGCCAGGGACTGTTCCACCGCTGCCGGTAAGAACTGCGCACTACTGCTGATACGCTCTTGCATAGTGACTAAATCACTCAGACTAAGCCCCGCTATTTCACAGACCTCCAACAGCCGGCTCATCTTACAGTCGCGATCTTTAAATAGCCTTTTTACCGTTAATTCAGTCACTCCCAATGCCTGTGCTATTGAGGCGTAAGTGAAGCCGCGGGTTTTCAATACTTGCTTCAAAACCGAAAATAAACTTTCGCGTTGTTGCCCATCATTCATCAGTTGTTACTCTATCAGCAGATAAGTATCATAATAAGATACCTTTATGTTTATTGATTTTCAAATAGTATCTTATATGCCAATCTTAGTCACCTGCAAAACACATTGACAACTTGAGAGAACAATACAATGAACAAACAATCACTATTCGCCGCCATCCTCGTCGCCAGCTTCAGCTGGAATAGTACCGCCATTGCAGAGCCCGCCATTGCCTGGTCACTGGAGGGCTTTGATCAGCCAGAGTCGGTACTGTTAGACCCGACAAGCCAGCAGTTACTGGTCAGTAATATTAACGGTGCTCCGCTAGAGCTAAACGGCCAAGGTTACATCAGTAAAGTCTCCATGGATGGCCAGCTTCTAAAAAAACACTGGGCGCAAGGATTTGACGCACCAAAAGGCATGGCAATCGCCGGGGACAAACTGTATGTCGCTGATATGCAGAACCTGCATTTGGTCGACAGTAACAATGGGAAGATTATCACCAGCTATTTCGTCTCTGGCAGTAAAATGCTCAATGATGTCAGCGTTGATAATGAGGGTAATGTGTATGTATCAGATCTAATCGCTGGCGGTGTCTATCGTCTACAGCAGGGAAAGTTTGAAAAGTGGCTGAGTTCTGAATTACTCCCGCATCCCAATGGCCTGTTTATTCAACAAGATCAACTGTACATAGCCACTTGGGGCAATGAAATGCAGGCAGATTTCAGTACTAAAACACCCGGCAAGGTTTACCAACTAGCATTGACAGACTCTGCTAAAAAGCTACGCAGTATCAGTGGCCCCATGGGTAACTTAGATGGCATTGCCTCTCACCGAGGTCAATTGTTCATCAATGACTGGATCAACGGTAACGTCTTTAGCTTAAAAGAGGGTCAGTCCAAACTGATATTCAACGCTGGCCCTGGCGCCGCCGATATCAGCTTATACGACGGCAAACTGATAGTGCCTATGATGTTAGATAACAAACTCGATGTTTACCAGATCGATCAGGATGATGTAAACAACTAGACAAGCTTTTAACAGCGTAAACTGGGGTTGCTGAGGCCAGCATTGTCTGAAGCGCAGCATACCCCTGATAATTAACCGTCCATCGGACTAATAGCACAGCCAGGTTGTGACACTAACCTAATCAACAGCGCAGTAGCCAGAACTCATGCCAAATGCGTCAGGCAAGCTTGAAAGTCAGCGGCAAAAGCTTGTGTCTGCTGTGCATCTAATTTTGAGATGGTGACCCGGATCGCCTGAGTCTGTTGTTGCACAGAAAAAGCAGTGCCCAGGCGTACCAACCAGCCTTTTTGCGCAAGTGCATAGGCGAGATCTTTGGCATCCACCTCGAGCGCTATCCATAGATTCAAACCCGAAGATGCAGCTACTGCAATGCCCTGATTGCGCAACGCCACACTTAACGCATTACTGCGACGGCTGTACTCAATACGCGCATCTGCCACTTGTCGGCATATAGCTGCAGAATTCAAGCAAGTACCCACCAGCGCCTGTAAAATATGGCTGACCCAGCTCATACCCGGTGCCAGCCGGGCACCCAGCCTATTGGCAGTCGTCGGGTCGCTGACAACAAAAGCCAGGCGTAGATCTGGTCCCAGCGCTTTTGATACTGAGCGCACTAAGGCCCAGTGCGTCGTGCTGGCAGCTATAACCGAGTAATAGGGGGTCTCGGCCAGCAGCGCAAAGTGATCATCGATAATCACCAGTACATTGGGATACGCCGCCAGCACTTGTTGCAGTGCCAGTGCTCGCCCTTTAGACAGACTACAGCCGGTGGGATTGTGCGCACGCGGGGTAATAACAACGGCCCGAACTCCAGCATCCAAAGCCAGTGCCAGCTGTTGCGGGCACATTCCCTGTGCATCGACGTCGACACCGACACTGTGCATGCCCGCCAGGCGCAGCGCGTTGATAGTGCCAAGAAAACAGGGGTCTTCAACCGCCACTTTATCACCGGCTGTCAGATGTGCAAACAACAGCCGCTCAACCGCGTCAACAGCGCCGTGGGTCAAGTGCAACTGGTTATCAGTCGGACAATCTTCTTTGAAGTTATCTGCTGCCCAGTGGCGAAGCTGGGGCAAGATAGTGTCATCGCCATAGAGAAAAGTCTCAGGCTGACACAAGGTCATCAGCATCTGTGGTTCTGGCAGCCACTGTGGGTTGGGGTTACCATCAGCCAACTCAACCAGTGCTGTAGAGTTACTTACCCCCTCCTGTTCGCCCGCTTGCACCGCTGCACAAATACTGGTGCCTAAGCGCCCCTGAGTAATTGCAATCCCCGCTTTCGCCAAACGCTGGTAAGCCGCCGCGACTGTATTGCGGTTAACACTTAACTGCTCAGCTAGCTCGCGCACCGGCGGAAGAGAATCACCGGCACTTAGCTGGCCACTTTGCACCTTTTCGCGGATACAATCTGAAATCTCGACAGCGGTTTTTCCAATGATTTTCATTTTTGTCCTATGACAATGTTTGTTTTTGTCTGTGACAATGTTAACATCATTACAGTTACAGCAATATAGCTGTTTTATCAGATTAACAGACATAAGGAGTATCAAGATGTTTTCAGGACTCAGCGCATTTCCCCTGACCCCCATGAACGAGAGCGGCGTAGACGAAGCGGCGTTTGTTAAACTGCTAGAACGCCTTGTCGCTTCATCGGTCGACTCTATCGGTGCCTTAGGCTCTACCGGCAACTATGCCTATCTGACACTGGCAGAACGCAGGCGCATCAGTCAACTGGCCGTACAACACGCCCAGAATATTCCAGTGATTATCGGTATCAGCGCACTGCGCACCCGCGACGTACTGACTCTGGCTGAAGATGCACAAAATGCCGGTGCCAGTGCCGTATTATTGGCCCCTATGTCCTACCAAAAGCTATCGGCCGATGAAGTTTTTAGCCTCTATGAAACCGTCGGCAACTCCCTGTCTGTCCCCCTGTGTGTATACGATAACCCGGGCACCACACATTTCGAATTCACCGATGAGCTACATGCCCGTATCGCCACCCTCGATAAAGTGCAGTCAATCAAGATTCCAGGAGTCCCAGCCGATCCAGTCGTCGCTCGGGCACGTGTGCAGCGCCTGCGCGCCATGATCCCGGCCGACGTAAGCATAGGCGTCAGCGGCGATGCCTTTGGTGCCACAGGTCTTAATGCCGGATGCGACCTCTGGTACTCCGTCATCGGCGGCCTGTTTCCCAAGACTATTCTGGCGATCACTCACGCTTCACAAGCCGGCAATGCCCAAGAAGCCAACCGTCTGTCCAACCGCCTGCAACCGATCTGGGACCTGTTCGGCCAGCATAACGGCAGCCTACGCGTAATCGCCAGCGCCGCTGAAATTTTAGATTTAACAGAACAACCTAGCCTGCCACTCCCGCTAAAAGCATTAGCGGGACAAGACCGCCAGCAATTGGCGAATTTAATAGATGAGTTGGTACTGGCCTGAGCACTGTGGAATACAGACAAGCTTTGCGGGAGCTTTCGGGAACTATTAGGGAATAGTGGCTGTACTTACTCTTAGGTTATCTTCTTCTCTACGCACCTGAAGAGAAAGTAACTCGCCAACGGCAAAATTCTTTTCATTTAAAACCTTAAAAGAAAATGCGTAAAAATCTTTATAGTTAATAACTACTAACTAAATAGAAACAGCCACTAACCGACCACAAAAAAGGGATGCCAAATGCATCCCCTTTCATCAAAAAATGGCGCTATTCAACAGTCACAGACTTCGCCAAATTCCTCGGTTGATCCACATCAGTGCCCTTCAATACTGCCACGTGATATGAAAACAACTGCATCGGAATCGTATAGACAATGGGCTCGAGAATCTCTGGCATCGCCGGCATCCGCAACACATGATAGCCATTGTCAGTGGCGATCGCATCGCTGCCACAGAAGATAAACAACTCTCCGCCGCGCGCCCGCACTTCCTGTAAATTAGCTTTCAGTTTCTCCAACATCTTGTTGTCCGGAGCCACTGTCACTACTGGCATATCCTTATCCACCAGCGCCAGCGGCCCGTGCTTTAGCTCTCCGGCGGGATAGGCCTCAGCGTGAATATAGGAGATCTCTTTGAGCTTCAGTGCCCCTTCCATAGCGATTGGATAGAGAGTGCCACGACCGAGAAACAACGAGTGATTCTTCTCGGCGAAATAGGCGGCCATTTTTTCGATATCATCATTCATCTGCAGCGCCTGATAAATAATCTCCGGCAACTGCTGCAACTGACTGACAAGCTTGCGCTCCAGCTCCTGGGTCAAGGTAAACTTTCGGCCTATCACCAAGGTTGTTAGCAACAGTGCAACCAACTGAGTAGTAAAAGCTTTAGTCGAGGCAACCCCAATCTCTGGCCCGGCGTTCGTCATCAAAAAGATATCCGATTCGCGCACCAGAGAGCTGCCCGGCACGTTACAGATAGAGAGGCTGGCCAAGATCTGATCTTTAACATCGCGCAGTGCTGCCAAAGTATCTGCTGTCTCCCCCGACTGGGAGATGGAGATAAACAGTGTGCCCTCACTAATCACTACTTTGCGATAGCGGTATTCGCTGGCCACTTCCACATGGGTGGGAATTCCGGCGAGTGATTCCATCCAGTATTTAGCAATCATCCCAGCGTGGTAGCTGGTACCGCAGGCAATGATTTGAATTTGTTTTACCTGTTCAAAAATTGCTGCGGATTTAGTACCAAAACAGTTAGCATCCACTAATCCATCTTTAATCCGCTGGTTATAAGCCGCCTCAGTGACTTGCGGCTGCTCGTATATTTCCTTGAGCATATAGTGCTTGTAACCGGCTTTATCGGTGGCAGTGGCGGCGTGCTCATACTTGCTGATGCCACGCTCGACGCTATGACCCTGTCCATCCCAAATATTGACGTTATTGCGATCGACAAAGGCTATGTCACCCTCTTCCAGAAACATAAACCTGTCAGTTACCGGCAGCAATGCCAACTGATCTGAGGCGATAAAGTTTTCACCAATCCCGACACCTACCACTAACGGACTGCCTTTGCGGGCGGCAATTAACTGACCCGGGTACTCTTTAAGCATGATTCCAAGCGCAAAAGCTCCCTTCATCATTGCGGTGCACTGCTGCACTGCTGCTAATAAACTAATCCCACTGTGTACAGCTCTGTCTAATAAGTGAGCAATCACTTCAGAATCTGTTTCCGACTCAAATTGGTAACCGTCCTCGATTAGTCCTGCGCGCAGGGCTTCGAAATTTTCGATGATGCCATTGTGTACTACCGCGATCCGCTCCCTTGACATATGCGGGTGCGCATTGCGCTCGGCGGGTACCCCGTGAGTAGCCCAACGGGTGTGAGCGATGCCGCTATTTCCATACAGTGGATGCTGCTGCTGAGCATCCGCTAACATTTGCACTTTGCCTTCACGGCGTAATCTATGCAGCTCACTGCCATCCCAAATCGCCATTCCGGCTGAATCGTAGCCGCGGTATTCCAGGCGTTTGAGTCCCTCTATTAATATCTGTGCTACTGAGCGCTCGGTTGTCGCTCCTACTATTCCACACATAACTCTTCCCTAATTAAGATGAGCGACAGAGGAATTCTGCCGCACATGTTCAATTTAAATACGCAATTTATTGATTATTATTTTTTTACTGGACGCTGCCAGTTATTCAGTTGCACTTGTTTGGCACGCGCAACTGCCAGTTGCTCAGCCGCCACTTCTTTAGTGACAGTAGATCCCGCCCCCACAGTGGCGCCGGCCCCTATTTTAAGGGGTGCAACCAGCGATGAGTTAGAGCCGATAAAGGCGCCGTCTCCAATCTCAGTTTTGAATTTGTTGACCCCGTCATAATTGCAGGTGATAGTACCCGCTCCGATATTGACGCCGCTGCCTATCATTGCATCGCCAAGGTAAGTGAGGTGACTCACTTTAGAGCCCTCCCCGATTTTGGCCTTCTTAGTCTCTACAAAATTACCTACTTTAGCTTTATCAGCCAGCTCAGTCCCTGGCCGCAACCGCGCAAAAGGCCCCACCTCACAATTTATGCCGATAATACTCTGCTCTATCATAGAGTTAGCTTTGATAATAGTGTCGGCGGCTATCACTGAATCCTTGATCATACAATTGGCCGCGATCTGCACCCCGTCTCCCAACACTACCTCTCCTTCAAACAGCACGTTGGCCTCTATCAGTACTTCGCCTTCAATAGTGACTGATCCTCTGATATCAACGCGATTCGGGTCGGTTAAAGTGGCGCCCGCTAACATCAGAGCATTGGCTTGCTGTAACTGATAGAAGCGCTCTAGTTGCGCTAATTGTATTTTGTCATTGACCCCTTGTACTTCCTGCTCCGCCATTGGTGAGCGGGTCTCTATTACGACTTTATCCGCTGCCGCCATCGCAATGATGTCAGTGAGGTAATATTCACCTTGCGCGTTTTCGTTATCTAATTGCGCTATCCATTTGCGTAAGAACTTATTTGGCACCGCCATGATGCCTGTATTAATTTCATTGACCTTGAGCTGAGCAGGACTTGCATCTTTTTGTTCTACTATAGCGCTCACTTCCCCTGATGCATTACGGATAATCCGGCCGTAGCCGCTGGGGTCGTCCAACTTGACAGTCAATAAACCCAGCTGCTCATTTTTTGCAATGTCAATCAGCTCTTGCATAGTCCCAGTTTGAGTCAGCGGCACATCGCCGTATAAAATTAGGCTGATACCGTTAGTGCTGATGTTATTAACCGCCTGAGCCACTGCATGACCCGTCCCCAACTGTTCGCCCTGCAGTGCATAAAGTATATTTTGGCCGGCCAGAGATGCTTCAACTAACGGTGCCTGGTGACCGACTACCACATGAGTTGTCATTATATTACTGCTAATTTCTAGATTATTTGCATGATCAATTACATGCTGCAGCATAAATTTTCCACCAATTTTATGAAGCACCTTTGGCAGTTGTGAACGCATTCTTGAGCCTTGCCCGGCCGCTAAAATAATGATGTCTATGTTCATATTTTCTTAAATCCCTAAGTGTCTTTTCCAATCTTTTAAATAAATAGCTTTCAATAACAGCTAATTTAAAGCAATAATAATAATTAACAACACCAATTGTCAGGAAAAAATTGACAAAATGCATAACAAAACTTTGGAAAAACTCGGACTCAGCCACAAAGAGGCGATAATCTATCAAGCACTATTATCCCTCGGCCCTAGCCCTATAAGAACTATAGCTGAAAAATCCGCCATCAACCGCGGCACCACTCACGAGTGTCTGAAAAACTTACTGCACAAAGGAGTTGTCAATTATCTGCCCAGGGGCAAGCGAAAACTCTTTGCGCCACGCGACCCTGAAGTTTTATTGCAACTAGCGGAAAAACAGCAGAGCGATTTAGAAGGCGCCATCAGTGCGCTAAAAACCAGTGTGATACCGGATTTACAACATTTGAAACCGGATTTTTCCAGCACCCAAGTACAATTTTATGAGGGCGATGAGGGGATTGAATTTGTACTTCGCGACATACTGAGCACAGTACAATACTCCGCCAATAAGGATTACGCGGTTTTTTCTTCCAAGCCGATTCGCTCACATCTATATCGTCCCTTCCCGAATTACACCAACTTGCGAATCAAAAAAGGCATTCAGGTAAGGGTAATTGCCATAGGTGATGGCGGTGAAGATGCGCAGTTATCCCAGCGCAAGTGGCTTAAAACAGCAGGTAAAGTCGACGCTGCTTACATTGCTATCTACCCGCCAAAAGTTGCAATTATTTCACTCGCTTCCAACAATTACCCCACTGCTGTAGTGATTGAAGCAAAAGAAGTAGCCGCCGCCCAGCAGATTATCTTCAATACTTTGTGGGAGCTGCTTTGATCTACAGATGAAGGGTTATTTTAGTTTGATACAAGACAGTGTCATCGCTCACAAAGTGTTATTGCTTGTTATTCTCTACACTTTTCAAGTAACTTTAATAACCACTTTTTGTATAAAATATAAACAGTTCAGATTCAGGCTATACATGCTATAGTGCCTTTCGATATTTTTTAAACATGCATACTATTTAGGTTGTAAATGGGATTTCATGGAATGAAATATAACAATAAAAATATTTGGACACTTTTTTTTCTCATTACCCTACTCACTTTTGCAGTGACAGCCTTTACTGGCTACAGCCACTGGCGGGTCTCCAAAAGTAACCTTGCTGAGTCTCAGCAAAACTTAACTCAAGTACTGGCAAACTCCAGCAACACTGTTATCCACCAGTATGAAAACCTGATCGATATGATTGGCCACAGTATGTTAGATCGCAGCGAGCCTTTTACTGCAGACTTCGCTCAGCAAACTTTCGATCGTTTCCTGGAATTTAACCTGAGTATTGCCGCTTTTAGCTTGTACGACCCACATGGCGGGCTACTGGCAACCAGTAGCAATTTGCAGCACTCTGATGAAAGTAACGGTAACTTTGAAGATAACATCACGGATAATTTACCTCCCTCTGCCACTAGCATGTACTTAGACCGTACCTACTTTAATCACAAGTTACAGAAATTGATTATTCCTGTGAAAAAAATCATTCGGGACCGCAGTGGTACCGCGGTGGCAATTATCAGTGCCAGCTTGAAAGAAGAATTAGTGTTTGATTTTCTGCAACAACAGAATATGGAAAATAGCGATCGGAAAATTTGGTTATACCGCGAACTAGATAGCTACTTGCAGCTGGTACCACGTTCTATCAACCGTAATTTGGAGCTGTATAAATCGCCGCTCAAACAACCGCTATTACCCAACCCGCAAGAGTTCGCCAACAGCAATTTAAGTGCTTCTTTTTCTGAGCTAAAAGACTCACAACAAGTTATCAGTTATGTGCATCACAGTTCAATTGACAGTATTGCCATGCTGACCACTAGTCAGTTTATTCCCCGGTACAATCTATGGGTAACACTGCAGACTCCTGCCAATTTAGCATTACAGATATCTCTGGCTGGCTTCCTCAACTGTAGCGTATTTCTTTTAGTGTTCCTTTCGCTACTCTATTGTCTGTTTCGCTCTTT